>JBDLIC010000019.1:0-31061 GCA_039715075.1 Nitrospirota bacterium | reverse complement strand
GATTTATCCTCAGTAATTTCCAAGCAGATCAAACAGAAGAAAAAATCTATGAAGGGTAAAATGATCTGCAAAGGTAAGAATGCTGATATTTCATCCGACCACGCAAGTATTTCATACGAAATCAGTATTAAATACAATAATAAGCGCATCAAGAAATCCTCATAACAGCATTACCTCTGATATAATTTTCACATCATCTGCTTCGATATCTTCCCACAGACAGGATATGCGATCGAGTTACGTGAATATTAGAAGACCGACTTTGCAGAACTATCTATGTGTCAGGTTTAAGACTATTGCAGGGTTCTCAAAAACTCTTTATATTGAAATGGAGGGTCATCAATCTCCATTCCCATACTGAATGTTACGCCAAAAGGTGATGGTTTTGTATGAAACCACTTTACTTCACAGCTAATGTCAACCGCCTTGCCTGAGGGAAGCGTACACTTCAATCCAAGTATTGAATTATTAGGGACATCCATAACATCATATACGGTAGCTGTCACCATATATAATCCGCTTTCCGAAAAATTCATAATTATCCCGGAATAGTTTACTCCATCAAGAGTAATCTCCGCCTCAAGACTTTCTATTATTCGCTTTGATCTTCTTTTATCCATACAGGGAACCTTTATTTAGTATAACAAAACACTAATTGTTAGTGTTGTATTATATTATATTATGGTTTCTTATGAATTAGAGTCTGTGTATAAACTGTCGTTTTTTATTTTTGTCATGCCCGAAGTTAGTAATCGGGCATCCAGAACTTTCTGAAAAGACTGGATTCCCGATTAAGGACTTCGGGAATGACGGACAGAGACATTGAGTTTATACACAGACTCTTATACTTCTGATATGAAAATACTAATGTTTTACGCACCATCATTCTGGTTCAGGACATACAAAAAAGTCCTTGAAGATGTTTCCGAGGGGAATTCACTGGCAAAAGTATTCAAGGACATATAACAGCTTAATATTTTTTAGCTGGCTTGGACTTCTTCTTTTTACGGATGTTTTTTACTTCTTTAACTCTGTCATACATCCTTTCCACATGACATCCGGGAACACACTTGCCGCCTGTATCTGTTTTGAAATAATAGATCGGGATGTCCGCCTGACCGAACCTGAATTCTTCCCTGATATGGTCTTCCTGGTCAGAGGCATGAACATCATGGCAGGCACCGCAGGTCCTGCCCTTTTCCTGGTTAACATGCAGCATATGAAGATTTTTCTCTCCGTTTCTGAAGTATGTTGCATTCTGCGTTATTTCAGTCGTAACCATAGCTTCTTTATGGCACAGGAAACATAGATTGTACTTCCCTTTTTCATAGGGAGAATAAAAACTGTGCGGGAAAGCAAGCCGGAGAATGTAGGGGTTATCAGAGCCATGCGGATTGTGGCAGGCCACACAGTTTCCCTGAACAACCGGGCCATGCTGAAACTTCCGCTCTTTCCATTGACTGTTCTCCTTATGACAGCTGTAACACATTAAATCCACCTTGCCGAGAAGTAAATATCTGGATTCAGAAAAATGCGGAGAGTGACAGCTTATGCACTTCCCGGCAGAAGCAGGTTCGTGTTTAAGGGTATACTGGGTAATCTCGTTTTTCTTTTCTTCGTGACATTTATAACAGATTTGATCAGATGATTCCGTAAGGCGCAGCCTGTCTTTTCCTGAATGAGGGTCATGACAATCACTGCATCCTGATTTAATCAGGGGTTCATGAACATGTTTCTGTGACATTCCGGTTAGAATGTTCTCATGACATGAAAAACAAAGATTGGCACCGACATCTGTAAGTCTTGATTTATAGTTCGACGAATGGGGATCATGACATAGTCCGCAATTTCCGTCTTTAACAGGTTTATGGACAAATTTTCCTGCATACAGCCCCTTCAGGTTGTGACATACTGAACAGAGATCATTATAGGGCTTCTTGAGAATAAACCTGGTGTCAGACCCGTGCGGATCGTGGCATGAAGTGCAGTCACCATTTTTTATAGGACCATGCACAAACTGGTTTTTCTGAACTTCATATTCCATGCCTTTATGACAGCTGGAACATGCTTTCAGTTGATTACGTTCAAGACCGTACTTCGCAGGGTAAGCCTGAGCATCATGACAAACGTTACATTTGCCCTCAGAAACGGGTTCATGCTGAAACTCTCTGTTTCCTGGTTTAAATTTAGTATGACATTTCTCATTTGAACAGCTCTTTGATCCCTCTGTATGAGATTGAAATTCTTCCGTATTAGTGAAGGAGGCTCCGGCGCCAGTCAGCATACTTATATCTTCCCGACCCTCAGCTTTTTCCTGGATGATAAATATAACCGCCGGAATGAAACAAAGGTAAATCAATAATTTATAAAAAGTTGACCGGTTATTCATAAACCATTAAATCTTCATCTTTATAAATTTTGTCAGATTTTCTTTCAGAACCCATTGCAATCCGGACTGCTGCCTGCATCAGTTCCATTGCTTTTTTGAAGTCACCCTTATCTGCGTACAGCTCAGCCAGGTGATATAAAACAGATATTTTCAGGGAAAAAGGCAGAATGACCTTCTCCTGCATTGAGGGGTTCTCCTGCATCAGTAGACTATAGGAGACGTTAAACTCTTTCATGGAGCGGTCATTACGACCGGTTTTCCTGTAAAGGATACCAAGCAGATGGTGGGCCCTTGCTTTTAGTTTGACATGACTGGGCGCGGTCTCTAAAATGTCTTCCGCTTCCTTATAATGTCCCTGGTCAATCAGCAGCACCGCATAATTCAGCCTCGCGGAAACATTATCACTATCCAGAGCAAACACCTTTTCAAACTCCACTTTAGCCTCTTTAGTAAGACCTCTTTTCCAGAGAATTATTCCCATAAGATTATGAGACCATGCTGAAGCAGGGTCCATTTCCAGAGATTTTTCCAGAGGTGAAAATGCCTGCTCAACAAGCCCTTTTTTATACATTTGAAGAGCATATCTGTAGAGTCTTGCTGACCTGGAATCCTCCCCGGTCTTTACTTCTTCCTTCTCCTTTTCTACCGTAACAATTCCTACCAGTTCATCAATTTTCCTTGCAAGCAGCGGTTGAGCAGCCAAAGGAAAGCTCGGGTAAATATAATTAATCTTCCCGGTCTTGTTAACCATAATTGTCGATGGAAGAGCTATAACACCATAATCCCTGAATGTTTCAAATCCCCTGTCAAGCAGGACCGGGAACTTTATTTTGTTTAATCTTATCAGGTCCTCAAGTGCCGCTTCCTCTTTTGCCGGAAGACTGTTTTCTTCTTCAGGAGTATAGATACTGATTATTTCAAGGTCCCTCTCCGAATGGTATTTTTCATAAAACTCATTCATGAAACGGAGTTCATCCAGAGAATAATTCAGAAATGATTTATCGGTCGATAATTCCCAGAAAAGTATAATAACCGGTTTTTTTCCGAACAGTACAGACACATCGACAGTATTTCCGTCAATGTCATCCAGTATAATCTTCTTCGGGGCATCACCTTCTTTTATGCCAATCAGAGCAGATGAATCCGTAACAAAAGAAATGCCTGCTCCCAAAAAGATAAAAATTAATATTAGTAATGTTCTGAATATTATATTTTTGTAACCTGGTATCATAATAAATTAGTGCTATGAATATGGCATTCGTAAAGGTCTTTATACTATATTAAATTTATACCAAGGTCAATAATATTAGATTATGATATTAGATTATGATATAAATCATATACATATCCAGGGATTCGATGAAAAATATTATTATAATGCATAAGATATCATAATATCAGTCTTGACTCATTCCGGTATTTTGATATAGTGAAAGAAATAAGCATAAAATGAATCGCGTAATCCTGATACTAATTATTACTTTAATACTTTCCGCATGTACTCCTGTACTGAAGAAAGACCTGCTTTTACAGGGGACCTTTACCAGAAGTCTTTCTGAAATCACACAAAATCCGGTCAGCAGCAAGGGAAGGCTTTTTATTTTTGGCGGAATAATCGTCAAAACTACGGTTACAGAAGACGGTTCGCTCATTGAAGCGATCCATGTACCTGTTACCGGACGGGGCTATCTGAAAAGTTTGTCAGCCACAGGTGGAAGATTCATGGCATTATTCAGGAACAAGGAAATTTTAGACCCTCTTATTTTTAGTGAGAAGAGAGAAATAACAGTTGCAGGAGAATATACCGGGACCCGAAAAGGCAGCATAGATGAAGCAGAGTACAACTATCCGCTATTTGAGATCAGAGAAGTTTATTTGTGGCCCAAGAGACTCCCTGTGAGGAACTATTACTACTGGCAACCATACTATGGCCCTTCCTGGTATTACCGTGACAGACATTACCGCTACAGGTATTACGATCCATGGGGACCCTGGCCGTATTATTGATCTTAGGGTTCGCTCGGAAATAAGTTCGCATTTTCACATCTCATCTTCCGGTCATCTTTGACCGATCCTCAATCGCAAAATCCTCAAAATAACACAACTATTCCTGTGGTTTTGCTCAATCGGATCAGCCAAATCTGTCCAAAATCTAAGCGTGAAAACTGCGAAGTTATTTCCGAGTGAACCCTTATGTCCCTCTTTCCTCCATGTCCTGCTTTTTGTCTGCAACAAAGTACTTAAGGTAGATCAGAGCCGCAAGGTCGTAAAGAAAATGTATCTGTATCGGCACCAGCAAACTATTGCTGAAATAATAAAAGGCCCCCATATACAGCCCCATTAATGCTGCAATAATCACGTAAGCCGGTGAAATATAGTGTAGAAGGCCGAAAACAATACTCGCAGCAACGATACCAAACCTGACCTGAAGGACACCACGAAACAGCATTTCTTCTGCAACTCCGGCAATAAGTGCAATGATAATAATGTCTATTAATTCAGCATTTGAGAAAATAGCCTTAATGTCGTTTGTTACTATTCTCCTGATCGACCTTAACCAGGAAATATCCTTCGTATTCTCTGACATCAAATAAACAAAAAAACAAAAGGGGAATAAAGCCCCGGCAGCGCCAATAAGGCTGTCCCTGATATAATTTCCGCTTAAAGGCAATAAATCAATACTAAAATATCGGGCTAAAATAATTGCCAGTGCCAATGCAATACCTTCCACAAGTAAAGCAATGGTCAGGATATTTCTTCTCGGATATTCCATGGCAGGAACTATTGTAACTTATATTTGTTGATTAGTTTGTACAGCGCTTGTTTTCCTTTCCTCCTCTGTGCGAATATAGGACGTGCTTGCTATTTCACTCCAGTCAGGCAGTAACGGTAACTGCATATTTGTTGAAACAAACGGCCTTAAGCTTTTATTTGACGCCGGAATCTCAGGCAAACAGGCAGAACAGAGGCTTGCATCCTTTGGCCGGGACATCAGAGATGTAAATGCATTGATAATATCTCATGACCATGCTGACCACATACGGCATGCAGGGGTTTATCAGAGAAAGTTCAAAATACCTCTGTACATTACTCCAGGGACAATGGAAAGGGCATTAAAGAAACAGAACCTCGGATGTTTAAATGATATACGGCATTTCACCTCCGGAGATAATATAAATTTCGGCAATGTATCTGTCCGGACGATTCCATGTCCGCATGATGGTGTTGATGGTTCAGTCTTTGTTGTATCATCTCATAAGAAACTCCTCGGGATATGGACCGACCTGGGACATGTATTTGAGGACCTGTCTTCCCTGATCCCTTCACTGGACGCTGTCTTTATTGAAAGCAATTACGATTCTCACATGCTGGCCAACGGACCATATCCCTCATTCCTTAAACAGCGCATACGGGGACCCCATGGCCACATTTCGAATATAGAGTCAGCTGAACTGCTTCAGGCAGGAAGCCGGTTAAAGTGGGCATGTCTCGCACATCTCTCAAATAATAATAACAATCCGGATACAGCTCTTGAGACACACAGGGAGATACTGGGTGAGGAACTCACTCTATATACGGCAAGCCGGTACAATCCGACAGGAATTCTCAGCATTTAAATTTATGAAAAGTTCTCCTTTCATATCTCCCCCTTTGGAAAAGGGGGACTAAGGGGGATTTTACAAATAATTTCTTTGAAAAATCTCCCCTAGCCCCTCTTTGCCAAAGAGGGGAATACAGACTGAATTATCATTAATAATTTTATTCCTTTTTGATGCCCTGCCTTGTAGGCGAAAAGCTTCACTCAAAAATCACATAACTGTTTGCCTTCTGGATCCTCTTCCCTTTCATTCCAAGATCCTCAAAAGACCTTATCCGCCCTTCCCGTCTCGCTTCCAGTACTTTCTTAACAGTTTCAGGTCCAAGGCCGGGAACACGAAGCAGCAGCTCCTTATCTGAAGTATTGATTCTAAGGGGATAAAATTCAGGGTTGTTGTCTGCCCAGACCTCTTTAGGGTCCTTGTCCAGACGCAGATTACCGCTTTTGTCCAGAAGAAGGTCCTCCCTCCTGAAACCATATTTGCGCAGCAGAAAATCCGACTGGTATAACCGGTGCTCTCTCATAAACGGTTTCTCAGGAATTGACAGGAACTGCCTTTCACCGGGAATATCAGTATGTCCAAGCCCCTTCTGGTAAGCAGAAAAATAGACCCTGCTGAAATTCAGGCGGTCGTAAAGCCCGAACATGTATTTGATTATTTCAGAATCTTTTTCATCAGATGCACCAACTATAAACTGGGTTGTGCATTTGACCCTCGAAAATCTCATGCCCTTCCCGGTCATCTTTCCCATCAGTTTTATTGGACGGATAATATCCTTCATGTAATCCTTTTTATCCGAAAGCAGATCAAAGTGTTCCTTTCCGGGAGTCTCTATATTGAGTGAAACCGCACTCGCCAGGGAAAGGGAATCCTCAATAGCAGCATCCGAAGCACCGGGGATAATTTTCAGATGTATGTACCCTTTGAACTTATGCCTGAACCTGAGGATACTGGCAACCGCATTGATCCTGTCCATCGTGTGATCAGGATTGTTAATCACACCTGAACTCATGAAAAGGCCGAATACTTTCTTCCTTCTTCTATATTCAAGGAAGGCTTTTACAACTTCCTCAGGCTGCAGGGTGCACCTCCGCACATTCGACTCTGAACGGAGCGGGCAGTACTTGCAGTCATTTGTACAGGCATTAGATAAAAGGGTCTTCAGGAGGACAGAATATCCGCCCTGGGGAAGTGACACGGGATAAAGCCATTTACCGTCAGTGCCTCTCTTACGCCGATCATCCTTGCCCGTGCCGCAGGCGCAGGCAAGATCGTACTGAGAATCCTCTGAAAGCACTTCAAGTTTTTTGATAGTGTCCATAATAAATTACCTTATTGATTATATCAGACTCATTGGAGACTATTTATCATCTTTTTCGTCAGGTTTTTTTTCAAAGGAATGCTCCTGTTTCCTTTACTTTCCATAATCGGGACTGTTAAAATTTCTCTTGGAGGAAAATCATGCAAAAAGTACCAATGACTCCCACGGGGCACCAGAAACTCAAAGATGAACTTGAACAGCTTCTCAAGGTTGAACGTCCTGAAAATGTTAAGGCAATTGCCGAAGCAAGGGCCCACGGCGACCTTTCGGAAAACGCGGAGTACCATGCAGCCAAGGAAAGACAGTCTTTTATTGAAGGACGCATTCAGGAAATAAACGGTAAACTCGCTCTCGCCAATGTAATAGATCCTTCAAAGATAACACAAGACAAAGTGGCGTTCGGCGCCACGGTAAAGCTTCTTGATGTAGATACTGACAAAGAAAAAGTCTTTATGCTCGTCGGGCCTGAAGAGGCTGATATTAAAATCGGTAAAATATCCATTTATTCTCCTATCGCAAAATCTCTTATCGGTAAAAAAGAAGGCGACGAAGTCATCGTGCGGGCACCTGCTAAAACAATTGAATACGAGGTCCTGGAAATACGCTTTGAGTAGATTATTTAAGGCAACGGTCAAAGACAATAGCCCGCTCATAACAGACCACTATCTCCTGACTCTCCAGCCTCTCGAAAAAATCAAAAGACCCTCACCGGGCAATTTCTTTATGCTCTCTGTTGATGACTCTCTTGATCCATTACTCAAACGTCCTTTCAGTATATACCGTTCAACTGCGGGCGAAATCCAGATCATATACAGGGTCGTAGGTAAAGGGACCACTATTCTTAGCAACAGAAAAGCAGGCGATACACTTGAGGTTATCGGGCCGCTTGGAAATAAGTTCCCTTTAAAGAAAAAACAGGACAATATTATTCTGATCGCAGGAGGTCTTGGTATAGCACCGATTCTTTCGCTTGCAGAATCTGTCATCCCCCCTGCCCCCTCATTGTTAAAAGCTGGAATTAAGCGGCCCCGGCTAAAAGATAAAACCAATAAAATGATGCCGCATCTTTTTTATGGCGCCAGGACCAAAAAGGAAATCATATGCATGGACGAATTAAAAGCCATTGGCATCGACCCTGTGATTTCGACCGATGACGGCACATTCGGAAAAAAGGGAAATATCGTAAACGTGCTGAAAAAGTTCATAACCCGCAACTCTTCAAATATATCAAATTACTCTTTCTATGCATGCGGTCCGGAGCCTATGTTAAAGGCACTTTCCCCGCTTTCAGCAAAACATAAATTAAACATGCATGTCGCGCTTGAGCAGAACATGGCCTGCGGACTCGGAACATGTCTGGGTTGTGTAGTGAAGACCACAAAAGGATATAAGCGGATCTGCAAAGAAGGACCTGTGTTTCCTATTGAGGAAATAATTTGGGAATAAAAGAAAAGTAGTCAGTTGTCAGTTATCAGTTGTCAGATTTTAAAACCTGACAACTGACAACTAATCATAACTATGCCAAAACAAAATAAAATTAATTTAAAAGTCAATCTGGGAAAATTAACGTTAAAGAACCCTGTCATGACTGCCTCCGGCACCTTTGGTTACGGCAAGGAATTTTCGGAATTTATTGATCTAAATAAGCTGGGAGCGATTGTTGTCAAAGGGATTTCGTTAAAGCCTATGATGGGAAACCCTGTGCCGAGAATATGTGAAACCCCCTCCGGCATGCTTAATGCGATTGGGCTTCAGAACCCGGGCTTAAAAGGATTCATAAGGCAGCAGCTCCCTTTTCTGAAGACTCTTAAGACAAAGATAATAGTTAACATACTCGGCAACAGTGTAGATGAATACATCAAACTCGCGGAGGAGCTGGAATCTCTCGGCATCGATGCTGTGGAACTGAATGTATCATGCCCTAATGTAAAAAAAGGCGGGATTGTATTCGGCACTGAACCCAAAGCCTTTGAAGAGTTAATCAGTGCAGTAAGGCAGAGAGTCAAACTTCCGCTTATAACCAAGCTTTCACCAAATGTAACTGATATAAAACTGTTTGCAAAAATAGCTGAAGATGCAGGCTCGGACATTATATCGTTGATCAATACTCTGTCCGGGATGAGCATTGATGTAAAGAAAAGACGTCCCCGGCTTGCAAATATAACCGGCGGCCTTTCAGGCCCTGCCATTAAGCCGGTCGCAGTAAGAATGGTATGGGAATGCTTCAGGGCAGTAAAGGTCCCGATTATCGGGATGGGCGGAATTGTCTCTTCTGAAGATGCAATCGAATTCATTCTCGCAGGTGCCGGCGCTGTTGCTGTGGGGACCGCTAACTTTATAAACCCGAAGTCAACAATTGACATTATTAACGGGATTAAATCTTACATGTCTTCCAACGATGTTAAATCACCAAAGGATTTAACAGGAAAAGTGAAGTGTTAGAAAATCCGGTAATAACCCTTACCACAGACTTCAGCCTTAAAGACCCTTTTGTTGCTATGATGAAAGGGGTGATATTGGGAATCAACCCAAAGGCAAATATAGTTGATATCACCCATAATATTCCACGCCACAACATAGCCGAAGCCTCACAGACCCTCTCGATGAGTTACCGATACTTTCCAGACAATACTATTCATATTGCTGTTGTAGACCCCGGAGTCGGCAGCAGCAGAAGGCCGATCATGGTTGTAACGGAAAACCATTTTTTCATAGGCCCCGATAACGGGATATTTTCTTCAATTATCAATGAAGCAGATGAAAGCACTGTCAGAGTTATTCATATAACAGAAGACAAGTATTTCCTTCCAAAGAAAGGCGCCACATTTCACGGGAGAGACATATTCGCACCGGTTGCAGCATGGCTGTCAAAGGGACAGGATGCCGGCCAATTCGGTGAACAGATCGATGATTATCTGAAAATCACCATACCGGAAGTTACATTTTCGGAAAGCAGTTCGCTGACCGGGGAAATTATTTCGATCGACAGTTTTGGAAATGCCATATCCAACATTACGAGAGACAACTTAAGCAGTCTCGACCCTTCAGAGTCAGGGAACAGACTCATGGTCTCATATAATAATACGCCTTTGTCCCTTTTATCTTTTTATGCTGAGAGCAAAGATTCTGCTCTTTCGGCAATCATCAACAGCTCCGGTTACCTGGAGTTGTTTGTAAACCAGAGAAATGCTGCCGATAATTATCATATAAAAGTTGGCGATAAGATAACAGTGTCACTGGCGCATTAGATATCCATTCCGCAAATAGAAAAATGAGAATACTTCAAAAAGTGTCGAATTTTATTACTTTTGGCCGAGTAAATCACCTGCACCGTTTATGCCAATCTGCGGTGACGATAACCTTGTTCCTGGTGAGGAATGCGATGATGGTAATCTTGTAGACGGAGACGGCTGTTCTGCAAATTGTAAAATTGAGTACGGAGGAGAAGGCTGCACACCAGGATACTGGAAACAACCCCATCACTTATGGGCATGGGAACCTTCCGGTGAATGCAAGTCATACCGATGTGAACTATCCTAATGCAATAAGTGAAGTCATTTCTGCTGTCCAAGCACTGGATGTTAACGGACTGGCAAATGATAATGAATTATCGGACGAGTGTCCTGCTAATTAATTTCATAATGACTAGCTAAAATGCCGTGAAAGGGGCCGCAATTCCGCGGCCCTTTTTTAATACTACTAATTATTAGGCGTGTCCATCAATTCGGGGGAAGTCCAGTCTAATCTTCAAATAACTCCGGCATATTCTTCCGGGCCAGCTTCAACCTCTCATCAAATTCCATATCTTTTTTTCCGAGAAAATTAAAAAGCAGTTTTGACATGGCGGATTTCCAGTTGCCCGCAACAGTCCTTACTGTCAATCGAACATTATATTTCAGTCCTCTTGTGAACACGAAAAAAAATACAAAAGGTTCAATGGTCCTCTTTACCAGAAAAAAAAGCAGCCTATTCATCATAAAATGAGTTTTTGTCCGTGCTCCATCCGGCTTATTCAGGTATGCAACGAGAAAGCGGGGAATATAGGGTGTCATATAGAGCAGACAATTGAAATAGGTTTTGTCTATCTTGACCATATATCTTGTCAGGTAAGCATCAGGTTCAACAATATTGTCATGCAATGCCCTTTCTGTTAGGGGCGTGCCCGGGAAAAACGTCAGGTGGGCCAGAGATATGGTAAAAGGCTTTTTCAGACTCGCCATCGCCCTTATTGTTTCCATCTGGTCCTCCTCAGTTTCATAAGGATTGTCCACGATCATTTCATAAAATGGTGCAGCTTTGCTTTCATATATGAGTTCCGCAGCTGTTATGACTGATGAAAAACGTACTTTTCTGTTGAAAATATCAAAATTAATGCGGTCACTTCCGGACTGCACACCCATTACAGCCATGCTTAGCCCGGCATCCCTCAATGCAAAGAGCTTTTCACGGTCAAGAACACCGGGGAAAACACGAACAATAAACGGTAGATCAATTGTTTTTTTATACTCATCACTGAACTTTTTTATCCACTGAAGATCATGAGAAAAAAACCAGTCATCTTCAAAATTGATATATAGAACATACGGGGTTTTTTTCACCAGTTTCAGTTCTTGCATGCAATTTTCAACTGATCTTTTTCTTGTCTTTTTACCGAAAACAGTCATTGTATATGTGTTTGCGCAATAGCCGCAGTAAAAGGGGCATCCCCTCGTTGTGATCATCATGTGACATGTTCCGCCGTAGAGGGCATAACTTCGGAAGAGCCCGGGATTTGCGGCAAAATTATGGATCCTCTCCTTATGAAATACATAAAAGTAATCCGGCAGATATTCGATAACAGGAAGATCATTTAGCTCAACTTCCGGCATTGCATCTTTCTTTATGACGCTCCCGTTATTATTCACCCAGATATTCTGTATATCAGGATTTACGTCCCTGCCCTTTTCTTTTAAATGTTCTAGCAGTGAAAGGACCGCTGTCTCCCCTTCCCCGCAGCAGACGTAATCCGCATACTCGATACATTCATCCGGTTTAAGGATCACATGCAGTCCTCCCCAGATTACGGGAATGTCAATTTTTTCCTTTAAAAGGCGTGAAATGTTTTTTGCCGGGTAAAACTCGATGGACATAAGACTGATGCCTATAAGATCAGGGGCATAATCGCATATAAATTCCTCAATCGCCGGACTAAGCGAACTCTCAAGGTATCCGGGTATCAGCAGGATACGGGCATCATGACCGTGTGCCCGCACATTTGCCGCAATGTACTTCGCGCCTATCAGGGAGGCATTTGACTGTAATGAAACAAGAAGTAATTTCATGTTTTTTTATTTATCAGAGTATATCAGATGGTTTTTATTATAGTTAAGTCATTGATGTACAGTCAAAAAGCACGTAACTTATTCTTATTAAATATAAATTTCCAAACATAGACAGATTTATCAAATTAATACTCCAAATAATACTTGACAAATTTAGTAGACTATTATAAATTTAATTATGCTAAGGTTATCCAAAAAAGGTGAATATGGAGTAAGGGCAATGTTTGAACTTGCAAAGCATCACAATAAAGGCCCCTTAACAATTAAGGAGATTGCCCGGAGGCAGGAAGTTTCCATAGCATATCTGGAGCAGCTTCTTAATAAATTGAGAAAATCAGCGCTTATAGAAAGCCAGAAAGGCCCAGGCGGCGGATATTTAATTAATAAAGAACCGAACGAAATAAGCGTTGGGATGATACTGAACTCACTTGAGGGGCCTGTGGCCATTACAGAATGTCTTGAGCCTAACGCAAAAGACTGCAACCGGGTTGAAGGCTGTGTTTCGAGGCTGCTCTGGAAATCGCTTGGTGAAAAAATAGAGGGTTTTCTAGGTACGATTTATCTGAGTGACCTTTTAAAAGAAAAAATCAGATTGTGAGGTAACATGCATGTCTACTGCGGAGGCTTATCAATTGCCAAATAATCAGTTTAAATTTCTGGACAGTCCGATAGAAGCTGATGCTACAACAGATATAATTTATATGATGTGCCCGATGCACCTGCTTACGATTGAAGAGCAGGTCAGGGAAATCAGCGTTGATCAGACTCTGGCCATTCTGACAGATTACGATGGGGCTCTTGAAGATATTCCTCAGTGGTGCGCCAGGACAGGCAATGAATTTCTCGGGATATATGAAGAAGATGATCATTATAAGTTTTATATCAAGAAAAAACATTCTGATAAGAACCAAAATGTATGATTGCACAGATTAGAATCAGATTACACAGATAAATAAATCTGCGTTATCATTTTTGTTATCTGTGTAATCAGGTAAAAGGAAATTTTACCAGGAGGCGTGATGAAGAAAATATATATGGACCACATGGCAACGAACCCGCTCCATCCTGAAGTCCTGGATGCAATGCTCCCTTACTTGAAAGAAAACTTCGGCAATCCGATGAGCTTATACGAGGATGGCATCAAGGCCAGAGAAGCAATTGAACAGGCAAGAGAAAGCACTGCCAAACTTGTTAATGCCAAAGCAAAGGAAATAATTTTTACATCAAGCGGGGCCGAGTCAAACAACTTCGCACTCAAAGGCATTGCCTTTGCTCTGCAGAGTAAAGGTAAACATATCATAGTATCTAAAGTCGAACATCATTCTATACTGAACACGGCCCGTTTTCTCGAAAAGCAGGGATTTGCGGTCACCTATCTTCCTGTTGATAATCACGGACTGATAAATCCTGAAGATATTCGAAAGGCAATTACAGACGAAACAATTTTGATATCAATTATTCATGCCAGTCCTGAAATCGGTACGATTCAGCCGATAGAGGAGATAGGCAAAATCGCAAAGGAGCATAAAATCCTGTTTCACACTGATGGAGTTTCATCGGTAGGCAATATCCCTGTGGATGTCGATTCTCTCAATGTTGACCTTATGTCATACACAGCACACCAGTTTTACGGGCCCAAAGGCGCTGCTGCACTATATATCAGGCAGGGCACACGCATCGTTCCTCTGATATATGGCGGTATACAGGAAGGCGGCCGCCGTGCAGGAACAGAAAATGTACCGGCAATTGCAGGAATGGGCAAGGCCGCTGAGATCACAAAACGGGATTTACAAAAGCGTATCGATCACATAACGCCTCTGAGGGATGAAATCATCAAGACCGCTCTCTCAATAGACAAAGTAATACTGACGGGCCACCCGGAGAAGAGACTTCCCGGCCATGCAAGTTTTGTCGTTGAATATATTGAAGGTGAAGCAATGCTTATGATGCTTGCAATAAAGGGCATCTTCTCCGCAAGCGGGTCAGCATGCAGTTCCAAGGCCCTGAAGTCTTCGCCGGTCCTTATCTCCATTGGAATTCCGGTACACCTTGCCCAGGGCTCGGTGGTATTTTCTATCGGAGAAGGAACAACAAAGGACGATATCAACTTTTTTAAAGAAGCATTCCCTGCAGTAATATATCGTTTAAGAGAAATATCCCCTTATTCTGGAGGATGGGAATCAACGGAGGACTCTACATGTACAGTGAAAAAGTAATGGACCATTTTACAAATCCCAGGAATGTTGGAGTAATGGATGATGCCGATGGTATCGGAGAAGAAGGCAACCCGGTATGCGGCGATGCAATGAAAATATTCATTAAAGTAAAGGATGACGTTATTACGGACATCAAATTTCAGACCTTCGGCTGCGCCTCTGCTATAGCAGTATCAAGTATGGTCACTGAAGTAGCCAAAGGTATGACTCTTGATGAGGCAATGAAGGTATCAAAGCAGTCTCTTGCCGACGCCCTTGATGGCCTGCCACCACAGAAGATGCACTGCTCAAATCTGGGTGCCGATGCGCTTCACAAGGCAATAGAGGATTACAAGAACAAACAAGGGAAATAGATGAAGTCTGTTTCCCTTGGATACTCTCCCTGCCCTAATGATACATTTATCTTTTATGCCCTTATTCATGGAAAGATAGACACAAAGGGACTTACATTCGATGAGGTCCTGCTTGACGTTGAAACACTCAATCAAAAGGCCCTCTCAGCAGAGCTCGATCTGACAAAGATATCTTTCCATGCGTTCGGCCGTCTTCGTGAACAATACTGCCTTCTCCATTCAGGCAGTGCCTTGGGAAGAGGCTGCGGACCTCTCGTAATTACCAAAAAAAACTACTCAATGGATGACCTTCGAAAGAGGACGATCGCTATTCCGGGCAAGCTCACAACAGCATATCTTCTTTTGCAGCTTTATGATCCGCAGTTTGCGCTCAATAATTCAAACATCATCGAGATGCCTTTTCATGAAATAATCACTGCAGTTGCCGATGAAAAAGCCGATGCAGGTCTGATCATACATGAAAGCAGGTTCACTTACCCTTCATACGGCCTTACAGCTATCATGGATCTCGGTAAGTGGTGGGAGGATGAGACAGGCCTGCCGATTCCGCTTGGAGGGATAGCCGCCAGACGCACCCTTAAAGACGGTCCTGGCAGAGATATCGACAGATTTCTGAAGCAAAGTGTCGAATATGCATTTGCCAATCGCAGCGAGCCGATGGGTTATATAAAAAATCATTCCCAGGAACTTTCCGAAGATGTAATAAGCCGGCATATTGACCTCTATGTAAACGATTATTCCGTTGATATCGGAACGGAAGGCAAAAAAGCAGTAAAGGAACTTATCTCCAGGGCGGAAGATTCCGGCATCATTTCCAAAATTAATCGCTCTCTTTTTATGTAACCTCAATTGTCTCAGCAGCTCTTCAACTCACAATAGACACATTATTTACATTTATAATTCATTTACTTCAAGTGCCTTAATTAATGTTTTACATTAGCGGCGGAAGGCCTTAAGAAAAGTACATCATTTACCTTTGATTACCTAAAGTAATTCCTGAAAAGTGACGATGAGATAAACAGGAACAGGGGTAAGAATATAAATTGTATAGACTGCGCCATTAGTGCGAGGTACGTGATCAAAGTAATTCCCTAAAGCAATTAATGAGGCACAATATTGAACCGTTTATTAAAACGACAGCTTAAAAAGTTTCTTGGCGAATCGTATGTATCAGATCCGTTATTTCAGTCTGACAGGTTTCGGAACCTTCTTTCCGTTATAGACAAGGCATATGAACACAGCATTATGGAGCAGCGGCTGCTCGAAAGGACAATTGACCTGAATTCCAGGGAACTGAATGCAGCAAATACATTACTGAAAAAACAGAATGAAGAGATATCAGCGCTGGCTACGGTTGACGCGCTGACCGGTCTGGCAAACCGTCACGCCTACAACCATAAAATTGACCGGGCATTAAAACATGCAAAGCGATACGACAGTAATTTTTCCATTATGTTTATAGACCTGGACAGATTTAAAATTATCAATGATTCCCTGGGTCATCACATAGGTGACTTGATACTCCGGCATGTGGCAAAGAGACTCCTTTCATGTGTCCGTGAATCAGACACTATTACGAGAATGGGCGGGGACGAGTTCACGATTCTTCTGGAAGAGATCCAGAACGTAAACGATATCGCTTCAGCATCAAAAAAGATACTGGATGAGCTGTCGCAACCGTTCGACTGTGAAGGGCATGAAATTCTGATAACCGCAAGTATAGGGATCAGCATCTATCCTTCTGACGGTACTGACCAGGTCTCTCTTTCCAAGCATGCGGACACGGCAATGTATCAGGCAAAGGACCTCGGCCGCAATAATTTTCAGTTCTATCACCCCACCATGAGTGTAAAGGCTCTCGAGCATATGGCCTTTGAATCCAGACTGCGCAAGGCACTGGACAGGCAGGAGTTTGTCCTGCACTACCAGCCTCAGCTGGACATAGAAACCGGAAAAATCACAGGAATGGAGGCACTAGTACGCTGGCAGTCCCCGGAGTTCGGACTTGTGATGCCGTCAGATTTTATACCTCTGGCAGAGGAAACAGGACTGATAATCCCTATAGGCGAATGGGTATTGCATTCTGCGTGTATGCAGAATAAAGTATGGCATAACGCCGGCCTTAAAAGAATAAAGGTAGCAGTCAATGTTTCGGGAAGGCAACTGCAGAGTTCAAGTTTCATATCAACCATTGACTCGGCATTTAAAATGTCTTGCCTTTCACCTGAGTATCTTGATCTGGAACTTACTGAAAGTTCTGTAATGCATAAAGGGAAATATTTCACGGATATGCTGCATGAACTCAAGCAAAGAGGCATTTATCTCTCAATTGATGACTTTGGCACAGGATATTCATCACTCAGCAATTTAAAGCAGTTTACCATAGACAAGCTCAAGATTGACCAGGGCTTTATCAGAGACATCGGCCATAATTCTGATGCCTCGACAATAATAAAGGCTGTCATAGTCATGGCACATAGTATGAGACTGAAAGTAATTGCAGAAGGAGTAGAAACAGTAGAACAGCTTTCATTTCTAAGGAGTAAAGGCTGCGATCAGATTCAGGGCTATATTGCCAGCAAACCTGTTCCTCCCGCGAAAATGGAACTCCTGCTCAGGGAAGATAAGAACTTCCTTTGCAGTCACATTCTTCATCATCAGACAAATAAAATCTAACCCGGTCAATTATTTCAAGGTTACGCTATCAGTGTTCCTATAAATAAACAGACTATTTTCTACTTAAAATATCCAACTATCAGGCGTTCCCTGATAAATAAAATGGGCCATTCCCTAATCAAGTTTCAGGAATAAATTACCGTATATATTCATATATACCGGATAAAATACTTTCAAAGGTGCAAATGAATCAATAAATACATGGGGGTTTTACTATGAAATTAGAACAAATACGCTGGAAAAACAATAAAGGATGGGAAGTTACAAAAAGCAGTCTTGATGCAGGTGACCAGGTCCAGCTGGTACTTGCCTTTGGCGATCCGGACCTGATTACTGCTCCCGAGCGCTTCGATGAGTTAAAACAGCGCTATCCGAATGCCCACATTGTCGGCGGCTCTACTGCAGGCAATGTGCTTGGCACCAATATCAGTGACAATGATATTGTTGCAACCGCCGTGTTCTTCGAGAAAAGTCACATCAAGATCACTTCAGCAGATATTGACGATCCCTCAAAATTGCAGGAAACAGCTTCAGTATTGGTATCACAGTTACAATCACCGGATCTGCGTCATGTGTTTGTACTTTCTGATGGTATTCATTTTAACGGCAGTGATCTGGCAAAAGGGGTAAATATTGAGGATGGAGTCCCTGTAACGGGCGGCCTGGTTGGTGACAACGGCCGTTTCAAGGAAACATATATTCTTGCAGACGGACCGGCAAAACCGAAACGTATTGTCTTTGTCGGGTTCTATGGTGAGCATTTATATGCCCGGCACGGATGTTTCGCAGGATGGGGCGAGTTCGGTGTAGACAGGGTCATCACAAAATCCAGAGGAAATGTTGTTTATGAAATTGATAACCAGCCGGCACTATCATTATATAAGAAATACCTCGGCGAGTTTGCTGAACAGCTCCCTGCCAGCGGCCTGAGGTTTCCCCTGAGTATACGTACTGATCAAAACAGCGTCACACTGATACGTACTCTATTAGCTATTGATGAAAAGGAGCAGAGCCTCACGTTTGCCGGAGACGTACCAGAGGGGTCTATCACTCTGCTAATGAAAGGAAATGTTGATGACCTTATCGCCAGTGCAGGTGAGGCGGCAAAACAGGCAAAACATTCCAATGGGAATACAGGTCTGGCTGTTGTCATAAGTTGTGTCGGGAGAAAACTCCTGATGGACCAGATGACTGATGAAGAACTCGAGACAGTCCAGGAAACTCTGGGAGAAAATACCTGGATAACCGGATTCTACTCATATGGAGAGCTTGCTCCGTACAGCAAGGAATTCCGGCAGTGCAAACTGCACAACCAGACCATGACACTTATGTCCATATATGAGGAATAGAAGTGAACCGTCTTTTAAAAAGACAGATCAAGAAGTATCTTGGCAACCTTTTAACTGAGGAAACATCCTTTCAGTCGGAGAGTTTTCAGAATCTGCTTAACGCTATTGATCAAGCTTACGATTTCAAAGACAAGGAGCAGACCCTTTTCCAGCGGCAGCGTTCATAAATCATATTGCAAGTCAGAAGAAGATAAATTATAACTCAAGACTCGATAAGATATTGAAAATGAATTAGCAAAAATGATTTTTTTTGCTTATAATTGCTCCGTGAACAATAAAAAGCTTGCTGCAATTGATATAGGGACAAATACTTTCAGGCTCCTGATCGCCTCTGTCAATTTCAACCCCAGGAATAACAGTTACTCATTCAAGGAAATTTTCTCCGAAAGAATCATAACGAGGATTGGTGATGGAATTCATGCGAACAGGCTTCTTGGAGAAGACGCGATAAACAGAAGCATATCCGCCCTCTGTAAATTCAGCGATATCATTGCATCTCATGATGTATTCATGACATCAGCAGTTGCAACGAGCGCACTCAGGGAGGCTGACAACAGCAGCATCTTCATACAGAAAATCAGGGAAGCAGCAGGACTCGAAATAAGGATTATCAGCGGCAATGAAGAGGCAGCAATAACTTCTTCAGGTATGCTGATAAATGTCAGTCCGCCTGAATCAGCACTTATGGCAGATATCGGAGGAGGAAGCACAGAATTGATTTTTTACAGCAGGGGGAAACTCTTACGAACCCTTAGTGTAAATCTTGGAGTAGTGTACATGGCGAATAAATATATGACTAAAGATCCTCCGTCACATATTGATCGGGATAAGATGGACAAGGAAATTTCCGCGGTTATTATTGAAAAAGCCGCTGGTCTTAAAGACCTCAAAAAGGACACTACGGTTTTCCTGGGCACTGCCGGAACTGTTACTGCACTTGCCGCCATGACCCAGAACCTTTCAGTGTTTGACCACAGCAGGGTCCATAATTACATCCTGCCGCTGAAAAAAGTGAAAGAGATTTTCACGGTCATTTCTGCCCTGTCTTCAGCTGAAAGGGAAAAACACATTCCCTTTGAACTTGCAAGGCTTGACATTATAGTACCTGGAACACGTATACTGCTTAAGCTTATGGAGACCTTCGGCTTCAATGAGATCACGGTCAGCAACTATGGTTTGCGGGAAGGGATTCTGATCGACCTTTATAAAAAAATGGCCGGCAAAGAAGATGGAACTGAAATATAAAAAAGCAACAGTCAGGGACGCAAAGTCCATACATTCGCTTGTCAATAAATTTGCTAAAAAAGACGACATGCTTCCACGTTCCCTGAATGAGATATACGAAAACATACGTGATTTCATTATCTGCACCGGTGACGATTCGATCATAGCAGTCTCGGCCCTCCATATTCTATGGGAAGACCTTGCGGAGGTACGTTCAGTTGCAGTGAGAAAAAAATATCAGGGCATGGGCATCGGCAGAAAACTCGTAAAGCAGTGTCTGAAAGAGGCAAAGTCACTGGGCATAAAAAAGATCTTTGCACTTACATATAATCCCATTTTTTTCACGGAACAGGGCTTTGAAAATATCGACAAAAACTCCCTGCCCCACAAGATATGGGGCGAATGCCTGAAATGCCATAAGTTCCCTGAATGTGATGAGTCTGCGGTTATGATCGAAATCAAACACTGAATAAAGCTGTCAGCCGTCAGCGTTCAGCTCTCAGCTTCTTAAAACAATACTATGGCATCTGGTCGTCTTGTTTACGTTTTTTTAGCCTTAGCTGAACGCTGACGGCTGATAGCTGACAGCAAACAATGTATTTACATACATTGTTAATTACCGCTCCTTAAGCTGAACTCGTATATATGCCCTGTTTCTCAATTCATTGATATGTTTCTTTAATCTATTTTTCAATTCTTCTTCTATTAGCTCAGCCTCAACCTCGTCCTTGACTTTATGAAATTTTCTGTTACCGTAGGATTCAATATTATTCATGTAATAAGATTCCATCTTTTCAAAGGGTATATATATGACCGCCCTGATCGTTTTCTCTATGTATTCATTTACAATTCTGTCATCTTCATTTATTTCCCCACCGTTTTCCAGAGAGCTGATTCTAAACCTCTTTGCCTGCTTCAAGAGCAAGAACCGCTCTATCATATCTTCAAGCACTTCATCTTTTGTCACTCCATTATCAGTCATAGCCGCGATCAGGAAGGCATCTTCAAGTTCACTCGACAATATGACATCATCATCAATAATCGCCACAATCCTGTCCAGGTCAACGGCCTGACACTTATCATAAAATGAGAAAGATAAAAATATTGTAAGCAGAAGACAGAATAAAGCAAGTTTTGCTTTATTCTGAATACTGAACCCTGAACCCTGAACCCTGCTTTTAAAACGCATGTCCAAAACTGAAGTGAAATTCTCCTGCACTCTGATCCTCTTCTCTGTTTAATTTATACCCGTAATCAACCCTGACAGGCCCCACAGGGGTACTGTACCTCAGTCCGGCACCTACAGTATATTTATGTCGTTCGTCAGTGTCACCCGCCAGAACCCAGACATTGCCCGTATCCATAAATGTAACGAGTCCCAGTCCCTTCCACAGCGGTATCCTGAATTCCGTGTTCACAAGGCTGAATACATTTCCGCCGGTTGGATTGCCTTCCGGGCCCTTTGGTCCCAGCATATCCTGATCATATCCTCTTACAGTTGTTCTTCCACCGAGAAAAAATCTTTCTATTAAAGGCAGTTCTTTGTTATCGTCAAAGCTGTAAGCAGCGCCCCCCTTGAAAGAGAGGGCCAGGACAACTTTTTTATACACTTCGAAAAACCATGAACTCTGTAATGTTCCCTTTACAAATTCAGTTTCAGAGAGGAATGCCTCTGACGCAAATTTAATTATGATGCCGTGAATAGATCCGGCGGAAGGTTCAAACGGATCATCCCGGGTATCATAGAACAGGGCTGGTGAAATACTTCCTATTCCTATGGTACCTGTATCTTCTCTGCTTAATACCACGTCCGGATCCACATTAGAAGTATCCGTAAAGGAATATTCATAGCTGAAACTCGCCTTGAGTTCCTTTGTCAGTTCCTTTCCTATATTAATTATAAGGCTGATCCTGTCAATTTCATAAATCACTTCCCTGGTTTCGATGTTAACCGACTGGGTCTCTTCCCTGGTTAAAAAAACATTCAATGGTATATCCGGTTCATTAAAAAGCCAGGGTTCCTTAAAATTGAACACATATCTTTGTTCGACCGAGCTCAATTCCGTCTTAAACCCTACCTGCCTGTTATACCCCCCGAGATTTTTATATCTTACATCAATGGATCCACGGAGCTGTTCATAATCTCCATAACCTATGCCAAACTCTACGGACCCGGCCTTCCCTTCCTTTAAAGAAACTATCACATCCCTGACAAGTTTCCCGTCCTTCTCCCATCCTGAATCGAGCATCTCAATTGATACTTCATTAAAAAGCCCGAGCTTATACAGCCTTTGCTTTATTTTCAGCAACTCTTCATAATTATACGGGTCACCCTCATCAACAGTGAATTCACGCCAGATTATTTTCGCCTTTGTCTTATGGTTGCCTCTGATGATGATTTTCCCTATAATCGCAGGTTTATTTTCTGTTATTTTAAAAGTAAGGACAGAGTCCTGCATATCAACGACGCTTTCAATATCCACATACGCATCAACATATCCATAACGTCTGTACAGCGAAAGCAGCCTGTACCTGGCGTCCCCAATGTCAATCAGATTATAGGGGCTTCCTTCCATAAGGCGTATGGCCCTTTTAATTTTGGATTCACTTAACTTACTGTTGCCTGTAATCCTGATTTCCCTTATGATAGTCTGCGGACCTTCATTAATAACAAAGACAATATTCAGTTCGCTCCCGTCCTCATTAAAAGCCTTTTTGATTTCTTCAATATTAATTTTCAGATATCCAAGCGCCCTGTAAAATTTCATTATGGATTCCCTGCTGTTCTTCAGGAAGTTTTTATTATATGCTTTGTTTTCTTTAAGCGGAATAATTTCCTTAACAGCTTCTTTTGAAATACTGACTCCGTCAAATTCTATTTTCTTCAGAACTACTTTTTCCCCTTCGACAATAAAAAAAGAGACTGTTATTCTTTCTTCGTCACTCTCGATTCCCGCAGCTATTGTGGCATAGTAATGTCCCTTGCCCAGATAAAGATTTTTGATCCGGTTTACCGTCTCTTCCACCGAATCATCCTCTACCTCCTCATCATCAAAAAAAGTAACCACCTTCTCCAGCTTTTTTCTGCTGATAACAGAGTTCCCTCTGAATTTCAACTCC
This sequence comes from Nitrospirota bacterium, assembly GCA_039715075.1. Lineage (GTDB taxonomy): Bacteria > Nitrospirota > Thermodesulfovibrionia > UBA6902 > UBA6902 > JBDLIC01. Next base: position 7,493 of record JBDLIC010000019.1, on the reverse strand, counting down.
AGCAGGGGTCCGGTCTCAACAGGGATCCTGAGTTGTCCCTCATTGAATTCATAGGGACCTACAACAGGCCTGACATACTTTTCTTTCTTATAGTGTACTCTCATTCTCTCGATGTCTTTTTCGAGCCGCTCATCATCCAGAATATCACCAACAGATACTCTCAGATATCTTCTTGCATCATCAGGCAGGTCGATACTTTTTACAATCAGAGGCTCTCCCTCCTGAATTTCTACTACTATATTTGCCAGAGACCGGGCATCAGCCTCTTTTACCCTTATTATTACTGAAGCATCATGAAAACCCTTCCGTTGATAAAATAAAATAAGGTCAGCCCTTGCCTTTTCGATGAATTCTTCTCTGAAATCCTCATCTTCTTTATAAAGCAGTTTATCTTTTATTTTTCCTGAAGAAAGATGTTGATTCCCTTCAACCAGAATTTCCTTAACAACAGGGATTTCCTTAACTATATAAACTAATTTTATTCCGTCATCTTTCGGTTCAGATGCCACCCTGATATCCAGAAAAATACCCTTTTTAAAGGCCCTTCTGATACCGGAGCTAAGCAGTTTTCTTTCAAGAATTTCACCGATATTGAAACAGATCAGGTCTTTAAGTTCATCTTCGTTGATCCTCGTGAGCCCTCTTGTTTCTATCGACTTGATTACTTTGCCAAAAGCCCCATTTTTCTCCATAGATATCTCAATGGAATCAGCTGAAATATCGGATAGATCATTGGCCGCATAAAGAGCAATCGGCAAAAGGCAGAAAACGAGAAAATTAATTAAACAAGTTACTTTCAGTTTTTTGTTAATTATCCGCCATTTTTTTCTCATCTATTTTTTTCTTTTATCATTTATTTGAATTCAAATCTGTACTTAATGTCCCCGCCTGTACTTCCGATTTCATTCCTCGATCCTTCAAGCGAAACTTTCTTGTTCAGGTTATATTTCAGTTTTATTACAGACTCTTCAGTTGTGCCGATTGATGTAGAGTATGTGACAGACAGTTTGTCCTCCAGCAGATGCTTTCCGACCGTCACTTTAGTGCTGAATGCACCTGTTGAAGTTGTATGTGGTTCTACCTCAAAACGCTCAAAACCGGTGATATTCTCAACTGTGTCCTGAACTTCACCCTGAAGGTTTCCTGTAAGCAGAGATGTGGCCTCGCTTGCAGCAAGACCTCCGGCCAGACCCTCAGCACCCTTGACTTCTCCAAAAGTAAGCAGGGAAAGAATATCGGTTTCAGGCAGGGGCGGATCTGAAAAAAGCGATAGATCGAACCTGTCCATTGTGCCGTCAAGGACCATCTTAATATAGTAGCTGCTTATATATGCCTCTGCCAGAATATGAAAAACCGGTGACACCCTGTTAGTCTCTATAAATTCTACACTGCTTCCTTTCAGGACCTTAAATTCATTACCCCGAAAAAAAATATTTCCTTCATCAGCCTCAATTCTTCCTATCAGGCCAAACTTTGCAACAGTACCCATAAAGTTAAGATCAATAATCACAGGTGTTCTGGCAATATTGTTGTCAATGAATATATTCTCGGAGCCGGCTATATGAACATTCAATTCGGTCTCTTTTAAAAAATCCGGGTATTCTGCCGGGGCTTCCTTGACCTCCCTGAGTCCGAGAATAAAACTGGTAAATTCCACGTCCTTCCTGTACTTTGCTTTTTTTATTTCAATATCTCCTGTAAGGCTTGAACTTTCAGTTGAATGCTCATAAAAAAGCCCTCCGTCAAAAACAGCATTGACTCCTTCCATCGGCCTTATCCTTATCCCTTTAATTGTTGAAGATATAAACAGCTTATCAAGGGCAAGTTTATTCATGTAACCCGCCCCTGATATCGCAACACTTCCTCCCGCAAAATCAGCATCAAGAGAATTAAATATAATCCTGTCTTTTTTCAAATAAAGCGTTCCTCGCACCGGTCCGATCTTGTAAGGGAAATCAGCAATTGACACAGTTACGTCTTCCACATTGATTTCACCCACAAACTCCGGATCCTCCCACAGCCCGGTTATATCTACAGCAAACAGACCCTGACCTCTTAGTGACGAGAGCTTTTCATTCAATATTCTCAGTGGAGTTATATCCAGGTTCCCGGTCAGTTTCAGATCAAACTGTCTGTTAAGTTCAAGAGAACCTGCGGCAGAGAGTTCAGCGTTTCTTCCAGTAAGTAAAAATGATTCTATCCGGACCTCATCACCGGCTGCCTCAATAATAATGTCTTTTTTATTTTCAAAACTGTATCCGTACATGCTGAGTTTTGCAAAATCAAATATTGCGTTCATTTCAAACTCTTTATTCTTGCCTTTCATATTAATGTTACCTTCAAGAACAAGCATAAAATCATCCGGAACTTTATCCAGATAGTTTGTTACAAGAAAATCATACCGGTCCCTTTTGATACTCAGATCAGCATTCCAGGATGTCTCTTCCGGGAATGAAGCATACGCCCTTGCAGTTATACTTCCATCAACAAAACTGCCGTCTGCAGAAAGTTTCTTATCTTCAAGTTTTCCGCTTATCTTTCCTTTCCCTAACTTCATTCTCTTAAAACTGCTCTCTTTAACGTTCATTGAAAATTCTACAATTGGATTATCAATAGTCCCGGAACCGTTCAGTTCCATGTTCATGGCCGCATCAACCGGCCAGTCCCTGAGTGCAATAATATCGTTAAGTTGAAGGTTGTTTGATGAAGCAGAGAAAATCACTGTCCTGTCAAAATATATTTTTCCTCTGGCAGCAATATTAGAGTGTCCCTGAAACACAGATACAGAATGAAAATCCATATTATCGGGATTCAGGACACCCTTCACATTTACCCTGTCCATATGCTGCCCGTACAGGTCACCATTACTTACCACAAGGTCCATATTGCTTTTATAATCACTCTCGTCACCTTCAAACGAGAATACTCCGGTAACAGAGCCGGACACAGGGACATTAACGTACATCATTTCTGCAAACTGCATTAATTCAATATTTTCAACTTTGGCACTGGCAGAATAGTAGGGGTCTTTAAATGAAAAAAGTTTTTCCGATCCCCTGAAACGAATTGATCCGGAAACAGTATAGCTTCCTCTTTCCTGATCTATCCGCATCTTATCGATAGAAAGCAGCTCAGATGAATATGTAAAATCAGCAAGCACACTTTTTACCTTTATACCCTGAAGATTTCCTGAATCCATTTCAATGATTCCGGATATAACCGGCCCTCCTGCAGGTCCCTTTGCCGTTCCGTTAAAAGAGGCCTCCGCACTGATTCCAGAATAGTAAGGGGATGTAAGGTCTCTCACATCACTGCTCTCCAGCCTGAGTGCCAGGTCCATTTCCTTATTGTTCAGATCAATATTTCCATCCATATAAAGGTCTGTCTGCTTAGTTGAAAAAGTTGTATCACTGAAACTTAAAATATTGTCTCTTAATTCAAGTAATGTATGGACGGTCTTCACTCTGGCCAAGACATCTCTTTCATCTTCCATTGTATTCAGATAGTCCAGATCAGCTGTAACCGCAATATCCTGACCCGGCTTATGTTCAAGCTCTATAATCCCGCTGAGCTCTCCATCCCGGAAAGGGGGTTTCCATTTTATATATTCAAAGAACCGGGGGCTGCTTATGTCAGAAACTTCCGCATTAACATAGTATTCCCCTGAAGGGACCAGGATATGCGCCCTCCCTTCAAGCTCACCATTATATGTATGGGCAGCAAAATGACTGAGAGAAAACCTCATATTTTCATACCTGATATCTCCTGAAAGATCATCAATCGGCAGAGTACCGAATAGAGCATCTTCAAGCAGAGCAGTCCCCTCCCCGATAATCTCCGGAAATACTCCCCTGATAATTCCCTTATATGCAAGCTTCCCCTGAATGGTCTCATTCACATTAATTATTTTCATCAGGGTCTCGATATAGAAGCGGCTTTCTGCCTTAAGATCAAACCTGAAGCCGGGCCACTTCGAATCAGTATTTTCAATCAGCTCAACCGATCCATTCAGGAACAGCATACTGTCTTTTATCTCATTGAGACCGAATCCCCTCATTAATGTTTCTGAATATACTTTGACATCACCCTCAATGCTGCCCCCTGCAATTTTTCCATCCGATGCAAGGAGTATAGAACCCTGCAGGTCAATACTGGATTTAGATGAAAGCAGATTAATATTGGTAATATCGATCTTCCCGTCTTTTATAGTGACTTTCCCTTTAAACTTAACGGGAAGCTTGGATTTATTCGGCAGCTTTAAGGTGCTCTCGTCCAGTATCATATTGATCACTGCAGAATCATATTTTGTATTCATGCTCAGATACAGACCGGTCCCGGAGATAGATCCGCCCTCCTCCCGGTCACTGTACTTGACACTACCCTCGGTCAATTTAATATTTTTAAGGCTCACTTTATAGCTGCCTTTTTCACCTACTGAAGAAGATTTATTGATGTTGTCCAGAATCCTCTGCAGGTCCTTTTTATCCGCAGTCAACTCAGGTTCTTTTAATGTTAATCTTCTTATCCTGACCTCTTTTGACAGCAGACCCAGCAGGTCAATATAGGCACGGGTCTTGGTCACCCACAGAATCCTGTTGCCGTCCCTGTCAAAAAGCTTAAGACCCTTGGCCTGAACATAAAAAGGAAACAGATTAATAACTGCTTTATCAATCAGTACTCTCTCCCGGGTAACATTCTCGAGAACAGGAATAATACTTCTTTTAATGGAGTTTGAGAGATATGGCCCTCTGAGCAGGAAAAACAGGACAGCAAAGATAAAAAGAGCTATGCCTGCAAGTTTTACTGTTTTTGCTTTTCCTATTTTCACCTTAATCATCTTTTTTAATATAAACCTGATTCGCTGCCCGTTTTAAAGTCCGTTCCTGCTCAGGATTTGTCATGACAGATATAATGTAAATCCCTAAACAGAACGGAATCAGCATTGACCTTAGTTGCAGCAGATTGATTTCTGTATATAAAAGACCCTGCCTGTCCGGATAACATTAGCAAGATCCTGAAATGGGGCTTTTTATTAGCAGCAAACAGCCTCCCAATAATGATAAAAATCTATTATTGTCCGCTTTTTCAGCTCAAAACATTCATGTTATAATACCTAAATAAAAAGATAAGCGTCAATTTTGACAACAGCGATCAGCGATCAGCAATCAGCTTTCAGCTGATAAACTATTATTAATACTCCAATAATTCAGTTACTGACAGCTGAGAGCTTATAGCTATTTTACGGGCGGTTAGCTCAGCTGGGAGAGCGTCGCGTTCGCAACGCGAAGGCCGGGGGTTCGAATCCCCTACCGTCCATTTTCCTTTTCTATTATTTCCAATAAGTTGCAGCTAAAAATGGGTGATGGTATAAGTCACTCATAAAGATTTGCCTGATCAAAAATCACCATAACAGGGGATATACGAATAAACAGCCTTAATCTATAATGAAGTATAGAGAGAATATAAAAAGCAACATAAAGGTGAAAGGATTACAAAAAACAACCTTTCATCTCCCCGATTGGCAGTCAGGCCCCCCCCTGGCTGCCATTCTTCCTTTTACACTTCCGGATAAAACGAGATGGCCAAAAGCTGGCTTAATCAGCTGATGAATCAGTTTTCTCATTGCAGAAATCTATATAATCAGGCGGTGGAAATATTACGTCCATCCCGATATGTTTTGTCAAACCATGGGGTTCAGCCCTGTAGGACCAGGCTACTTTGCATCGAAGCCTTACTTCCTGCCCTGAAGGTACGCAGAACCTTACTTCATATTCTGTTCCGGGATTAAATCTTTTAGAGATACTTAATATTTCTCTTGAATCGGTTTCCAGGTAGATACCATGCTGGGAAACATTCTCTATTGCCCCGGAGAAACTTTCACCTTCAAGTATGAGAGACGCCTCAATCCGTACTTTCTTTCTGAGAGAACGTCTTTTTTCCATATAAAAAATATATCATTATTTACTTTATTTTGAAAGCCTTTCATCTAAAAAAGTTGTCAGCCATCAGCATTCAGCTCTCAGCTAAAAAAAGATACGATGGCATCTGCTTGATTTGTTTAAATATCTTTCTGTCTTTGCTGAACGCTGATGGCTGACAACTTTCTTGATTAAATGACTTTTAAAAATATATTCTAAATACATGGCATATGTAATAGCATTCGCTGGCAAAGGCGGTACTGGAAAGACAACAATTGCTGCATTAACTGTCCTCTACCTTATGGAAAAGAAAAAGAAGGCTGTTCTAGCGGTTGATGCGGACAGCAATTCCTGTCTCAATGAAGCGCTCGGAGTTGAGATCCATGCAACCATCGGAAAATTGCGTGAAGAATCCCTCGAAAAGGTCCGCAGCGGAGCCGACCGCCCGGGCGGTATGAGCATGGAACAGCTCTTTGATTACCAGGTCCAGCAGTCTGTTATTGAATCGACGGGATTCGACCTGATGGTCATGGGCAGGCCTGAAGGCCCTGGCTGCTACTGTGCTGCCAACAATATCATCCGGAAATACACAGACAAACTCTCTGATGATTATTCCTATGTAGTAATAGACAATGAGGCCGGCATGGAACACCTCAGCAGAAGGACGACCCATGAAGTTGACCTGCTGCTGATTATCAGCGACCCGACCATGAAGGGTGTCCTGACCGCAAAGAGGATAGACAGTCTGGTTGATGAGCTTAAGCTGCAGGTGGACAAACGCAAACTGATCATCAACAGGGTTTCTGAAGAGAACTTCGACAAACTGAAAACTTCTTTTTCAGACCTTCCGGTTGAAGGGATCTATAATGTCCCCCAGGATGACAATATCTTTGAACTCGACCTGGAGGGTAAACCTGTTTTTGATCTCCCTTCTGATTCAACAGCTGTCAGAAGGGTTTTTGAAATACTGGATAACTGCAATATTCCATAATTAATATTATAGTTATTGATATGATTTAGTCTGAGAACGCATTTTCTCAACAGATATCTTTGATCTCCCTCCAACAACAAACCCTATTTTGTCACCGTCAAAAGATATATTTAAAATTTCAAGGATAAAGAAATCGTTTATATATAAGCGGAGATTGCTGTCGTTTTTTTCAATTTTCAGTCTGTTAAATGACCTGGTTTTAATGATGTCCCTGCCTATCTCTACACTGGTTAATTTCTTTGGTACTCCGTTACGGTTCCGGATCAGATCAAACTTTTTGTTGTCTATTAAAATCACATGGTTGTTTAATGCATCATTTGCCCCCAGTGCAAATCCGTAAGCACCTTTCGATTTTCTTTCATTTCTTATATACACTTCAATTGTAAAGTCTGAGTCATGCAGAAATTCGTACTCGTTAAATACAAAGTGCAACCCTCTTCTTCTTTTATTTTCTATCTGATATTTACCATCCTTTATTTCAGCAGAAGCCACCATTGTATTGAAGACATCCCATTGATTAGCATTATCATCGAAAGTTTCCTCATATTCAACTACCTTTTCCACTTTAACTACATTCTCCTCTT
>JBDLIC010000018.1:0-32635 GCA_039715075.1 Nitrospirota bacterium | reverse complement strand
GCATCAACAACTCCCTCAACTTTTTTAATCTTGTTCATTGCAACCTTATACTCGCTTATACGTCCTGCATAGCTGAGGGTCACAATATGGGAATTGACCCCGAGTATCTTGGCCTGCAGGTCCTCATGAAAACCGGTCATTACCGAGAGCACCGTTATTAAAGTCATAACACCAAGCGCAACGCCGGCGATAGAGATCAGAGTATTAATGGAAATACCGCTGTGTTTCTTTTTTGACCTGAAGTAACGGAGTGCTATAAAGAATTGGTATGGTAAGTTCATAATTTCAAGTTATCAGTTGTCAGTGATCAGTTGTCAGCTTTTACTGACAGCTGACAACTGATCACTGACAACTATTATAATTGTTCCGGCCTGAGCTGCGGAAACAGTATAACATCCCTTATCGATGCAGTATTGGTCAACAGCATAAACAGCCTGTCAATACCTATGCCTTCTCCTGCAGCCGGGGGCATTCCGTATTCAAGCGCCCTTACAAAATCCTCGTCCATATAACTCGCTTCCTCATCCCCCTTTTCACGTGCCGCCATCTGCTCAAGGAACCTTCCCTTCTGGTCAGCCGGGTCATTGAGCTCGGAAAACGCATTGGCGATTTCCCTTCCGCCTATAAACAGTTCAAACCTCTCAACAAATTCAGGCTCATCTTTTTTTCTTTTGGCAAGAGGAGACAGTTCAACCGGATAATCTGTGATAAAGGTCGGCTGGACAAGTTTCGGTTCTACCTTTTTCGAAAAAATCTCATCAAGGACTTTCCCGAAGGAGGCCTTCTTATCAACATCTATTTTATTATTAACAGCATACTCCCTTGCGGTCTCAATATTTTCGAACACATCAGGGTCTACGCCTTCCTTTTTCATTGCATCGATCATAGTTAAACGGGGCCAGGGCGGAGTAAAGTCAATTACATCCGTCTTCTCATCTTCAAAACTCTCACCAAAAGGGACATGGAGACCGCCATTTACCTCTTTACAGAGATACGGAATCAGCTCTTCCGTAAAGTCCATAAGAAAATTGAAGTCTTTATAGGAGATATAGAACTCGAGCATGGTGAATTCAGGGTTATGCTTTGCGGATATACCTTCATTCCTGAAGTTCTTGTTTATTTCATAGACCTTTTCATATCCGCCGACAAGAAGTTTCTTCAGATAGATCTCAGGCGCTATTCTCAGAAACAGGTCAAGACCGAGTGCGTTGTGGTGCGTCTTGAAAGGCCTCGCAGCAGCCCCCCCCGGTATCTGGTGCATCATGGGTGTCTCAACTTCGATAAACTCCCTGTCATCAAAAAAATTCCTTATCGTCCTTATCAGCCTGCTCCGCTTGGTAAAAAGTTCCTTTACATGTGGATTGACTATAAGATCAACATACCTCTGCCTGCAGCGGGTTTCAATGTCCTTTAAGCCATGCCACTTCTCTGGCAGCGGCCTGAGTGATTTACAGAGCATGACTATATCATTAACCTGCACAGTCAGTTCATTTGTCTTTGTCCGGAACAGCCTTCCGTTTACCCCGATAATGTCCCCGATATCAAGGTTCTTAAATAAGTCATTTCTTTCCGTAATAATATTCTTGCTCAGATAAACCTGGACCCTTCCCGTTGAGTCCTGAATATGAGCAAAGGCTGTCTTTCCGAAATTCCTGAAGGAGATAATGCGTCCGGCAATGGAACATTCTTCGTTTTTTGCCTCCAGGTCCTCTTTGTTAAGCTCGCCGAATTTTTCATGGATGTCTGCTGCCCTGTCCGCTGCAGCAAATGCACCGCCGTATGGCTCAATGTCAGCTTCGCGAAGCCTGTTTAATTTTTTTATCCTTTCCTGTACCTGTTCACTGGTTTCTTCCACTGTATACCTTTCTTAGTTTGAAAATGGGAAATCAGAAATGCGAAGTACTAATCAAGGAATTCCGACAGTACCTTAGTTTTTTCCTCGATCATTTTATCGAAATCTTCCCGTTCCATTTTAAGCTTGAAGAGTTCATCCGCTATTCCGAAGGCAGCCATAACAGCGGCCTTTGCCTGGTTCACATTTGGGGCAGCGCTGTATATTTCCTTCAGTTTTTCATCAACATATCCAGCCAGAGATTTAACATACGCCTCGTCCTCATCGGTCTTGATGGAATAGCTTTGACCAAGTATCTGTACTTCAACAGATCGCATAATTATACCTTCACATAATATCAGTGTAATCTTTTATAATCTGCGTAATCATGAAAGCAAAGCTTTCTTACATTTCAACAGACTCCAGCTCCTTTATCAGGTTTTCAACCTGGGACCTTACGGTCTCACGTTCACTGTTAAGTCTGTCTAAGTCCGTCTTCAAAGTGTCAACGCTTCCTAATTCCTGTTTAAGAGCATTCAGCTCTTCATTTTTATTATTCATTTCTTCCTGAAGTTCGGATATCTTCGATTTCAATGAATCATTTTCATCAGTTAGCACTTTTATCTTCTCAATTATCTTTGTGATCTTGTCTTCCAGCAGCTGGATCTTCTCCACAGAGGCACCCTCCTTTAAAAAATTAAACATATCCTGTTGCATCAGCATGTAACTTATCAAAGTTATTTTAAAAAGTAAACCCCGTTAAAAAGCCCTGTTTAACCATTATTTTACGCAGCAGGGAACTGACTTCATTTATTATTAATATACAAAAGGTTATGAGCACTAAAGGATTAATACCGGCCCCGTTTCTCCATGAATAAAATCCTCTTCCACAGCATGCCGGCTTATGAATATATTAAAGAATTTCCGGTGTTTTACCGAAAAAAAAAGCAGGAAATGATATAGCAAATATATCTTAACTAATTGCAATCACTGTACACCCCGGCTCTGCGCTCATTGAAGGGACCCCTGAATCCTCCGGCTGCATCAAATGCCATCAGCAGATGTATCAGGACGCCCTTGCCAGCCCCTACCTGCATGGAATGATTCTAAGCCGGTGCAGCCTGTGCCATATCAGTCAGGGCGTTGATAAAACAGTGGAAAATTCAAAGTAGCAGAGGAAGAAGAAAGGGAGATGAAGTAGGTGATCTGGCAGAAGCTTTAAATTATTCCCTGGATAAATTAAAGGACAAAATAGAAAACGTAAAAAAACCCGCAGAGGAACTGGGTTCTGTAATCAGTAGTGAAAAATATGAAGATGATAAAGCTGTTAGAGATCTTGTAAAAGAGATAAACGAAGCTCTGAAGAAATTCAGGATATAAAAAAATGGAGGCGACGAGCGGACTCGAACCGCTGAATAAAGGTTTTGCAGACCTCCCCCTTACCACTTGGGTACGTCGCCGATAACTACAGGGCAATAAGGGAAAGAGGGATAAGGGGCCAAGGATGTTTCCCTTTTCCTTTCATCCCCTTTTTCCTTATTACCCTGTCTTTCTGGAGCGGGAGACGGGATTCGAACCCGCGACCCCAACCTTGGCAAGGTTGTGCTCTACCACTGAGCTACTCCCGCATTTCGGGCCAAAAGCAGAGGTATCTTGAAATACACCCCTGATACCTCTTAACTTAAAACGATTAATAGTCTATAATAGACAACTAAAATATTAATTAATAACAGCCGGTTTTGTCAAATGCTACATCCAGACTTTAAGGAATTTAAAAAGAAATCAAGGGAAGGCAATCTCATTCCCGTTTATAAAGAGATCATTGCTGACCTCGAAACCCCTCTCTCGGCGTTTCTCAAGATAAAGGGGAAGACCGGGTTTCTGTTTGAAAGTCTTGAAGGAGGCGAAAAGTGGGCCAGGTACTCCTTTATCGGGACCAACCCGTCCATGATTATAGAGGGGAAAGGTAAAGATCTGCTCATCAGGAAAGGCCGCCAGAGAGAAAAGGTAACGGCCAGGAATGATCCCCTGGAGGTAATATCAGCTGAGCTCAAAAAATATAAACCTGTAATCATGCCCGGACTCCCCAGGTTCTTCGGAGGTTTTGTCGGCTATATAGGATATGACACAGTACGCTACTTTGAGAAGATTCCTGACAACAAACATAAGGGACTTGGCCTGCCTGACATATTTCTCATGCTGACCGATACGCTTGTCGTTTTTGATAACATAACGCACAGGGTCCAGGTGATCTCAAATGCCCACATAGAAAAAAGTCCCGAAGAAGCATACGAAAAGGCACGTAAAAAGATTGACAGTATCATAAGAAAACTCAGGGCCGCAACTGCCGCACCCAAAATACAGAAATCTTCCAGAAGAAGTTCATCAAAGAAACAGGTTTTTTCCTCAACTTTCTCCAAAGAGGACTTTATGAGGGCCGTGGAGAAAACCAAGGAATATGTGAGAGCAGGAGACGTGATACAGACAGTAATATCCCAGAATTTTCACAGAGAGACCGACATTCCCCCGATAAACGCATACAGGGCGCTCAGGGTAATTAACCCGTCTCCCTATATGTTTTATCTTGAGACCGGGAAATGTACTCTAGTCGGATCATCTCCTGAAATACTCGTCAGAGTTGAAGGCGATACGGTTGAAGTCAGGCCAATAGCTGGAACAAGAAGAAGGGGAAAGAACCCGGCGGATGATCTCTTCATGGAAGAAGAGCTCAAGGGCGACCCTAAGGAAATCGCGGAACACATTATGCTCGTTGACCTGGGAAGAAACGATGCCGGAAGGGTTGCGGTTACAGGAACTGTCAAGGTGACCGAATTAATGACCGTGGAAAAATATTCCCACGTTATGCACCTCGTCTCGAATGTCGTTGGAAAGCTCAAAAAAAAACATGATGCATTCGATGTCATGAGGGCATCATTCCCCGCTGGAACAGTAAGCGGCGCTCCAAAGATCAGGGCCATGGAAATTATTGAAGAACTTGAGCCCACCAGGCGGGGGCCCTATGCCGGATCTGTGGGCTACTTTGATTTTTCCGGAAACATGGACATGTGTATCACTATAAGGACCATAATATTTAAAGATAAAAAGGCCTATATACAGGCAGGCGCAGGGATAGTCGCTGATTCAGATCCTGCCCTGGAATACAAGGAGACACTGAACAAGGCAAAGGGAATGTTCAAGGCAATAGAAATGGCGGAAAATGATTTACTGTAATGGCGCATTAAAAACACGCCTTTGCCGTAGGGGCATGGCGCGCCATGCCCCTACAGCGTTAGGAGTCAATACATGCTATTAATGATCGACAATTATGATTCTTTCACCTACAACCTGGTCCAGTACCTTGGTGAGCTGGGGCAGGATATAAGGGTATTCAGGAACGACAAGATAACCATAAAGAAAATCGAAAAGCTGAATCCGGAACGGATCGTCATCTCTCCCGGACCATGCACCCCGAAAGAAGCCGGTATATCTATAGAGGTTGTCAAACATTTTGCAGGAAAAGTTCCGCTCCTGGGAGTATGCCTCGGCCATCAATCCATCGGGGCCGCATTTGGAGCTAAAATCATAAACGCCCCCAGGTTAATGCATGGCAAGACTTCGATGATACACCACGATGGAAAAACTATCTACAAAGGACTTCAAAACCCGTTTGAGGCAACAAGATATCATTCGCTGATTATTAAGGAAGAGACCCTGTCAAGTGATTTTGTTATAACCGCCCGGACCGACAAGAACGAGATCATGGGGATACGGCATAAAAAAATGCTCATCGAAGGGGTACAGTTTCACCCGGAGTCAATTCTTACAAAGGCAGGGATGGCACTGCTGGGGAATTTCCTGAAACTTAAGATCAGATAATCTATAAATACCACAGTCCAATAGACTCCTAGTTCCCAAAAATAAAATCTCCTATTGTAACCACCCCGTCGTTGATCGTCATTACACCATTAAAAATTGAGACACCTGTTACAGCAGAATAGTCACAGTTATATCCCCCGTTAATCGTCACAGAGATAGTACGGTCCGCATTGAGGTCATTTGCAAAGACTACTTCACGGGTTTCTATGGTGCTTCCATCTCCGGCTGCATCATAGGCATCCTGGAGAGTAGTATGATATGAATAACTATCTACATTGAAAAACCTTACAGGATCATCACACAGCTGAAAGTTGGCCGTTATAGTTTTTTCAACATCCATAGTTTCATTACAAACATTACCGAAAGGTGAATCGCAGTTCATCCAGTTATCAAAAATAGAATCAATGTTTTCAGTTGCCGTTAAAACAACCATTATGCCGCTTTCATACATGCACCCCGCCGAACAGTCGGGAACTATACTTCCGCTGCCGGCCGGGCTCACAAGAGTAGTTAATTGATATTGCTTTAAATTGAAAATAGCCGTGCAAGTCTTGTCTGCGTCCATTGTAACTACACCGTCTGAACAATCGGGATCCCCGCTCCAGTTAATAAAGTCAGAATCCGCATCAGGATCTGCCGTCAGTGTCACGACTGAATTTATATCATAGGTCCCGGAACAGTCCGGTCCACAATTAATTCCAGTGGGAAAACTCGTTACCGTGCCTGAACCTGATCCGGTCCTGTTCACATCAAGCGTATAGGTTAAAAGATCGAATGTGGCCGTACAGGTCACATCGTCATTCATTGTAACCACGCCATCAGAGCAGTCGGCATCTCCACTCCAGCCCGTGAAAGAAGAGTCCGCGTCAGGATTTGGCGTCAGCGTAACCTCTGTCCCGGTACTGTAAGTTTCAGAACAGTCTGTCCCGCAGTCGATTCCAACTGGACTGGAGGTCACTGGGCCATTCCCTGTGCCTGATCTGTCGACGTTCAGGTCATAACTCTGAAAACTACTCGTGAGCGTAAACTGGCCCTCTCCGGACACCCTTTTGACCACCAGCAGGACGTCCAGGTCCGCACCGGGAGTATAATTGATTGATTCATTCACACCGCTGCCTGCGTTTGTGCTGGAAGAGATAATTGACGGAGTACCGTACGATCCGGGAGTGAAGCTGTAAAGATACAAATCAAAATCACCTGTGGCCGGTACGTTCAGTGTCAGGTCGATTGTCCTGCCTGCTGCAATGCTTACATTTCTCGCCCATGCCCGGCGTGATATATCACTGCCGCCCAGGCTTTCAATTTCTGCGTTCCCTATTAAATAGGAGACGGTTCCTCCTTCAATAGCAGCATCGATATTTAACATCCCGTAACCCTCGTACCTGTCCTTTCCTGCAGGGAATCCATCAGGACCGGATGAGGCGCGCTGTAAAGTCGGATCAAAACCGGTTCCGGCTTCACGGCCAGTATTTGTCTCTGTAGAAGTAGCACAGATCAGCATTTTAACCAGACGCACATCATTACTGCTTGAGAAATCCCATGAGGCACCGGTCAACCCGCCTGTTGACTGGAGTGCATCTATCACAAGTGATGCGGCCCCGGCAGCAAACGGTGCAGACATGGACGTGCCATTTATGTTGTAGTAGTCATTGCTCTGTACATCAGAAAAAGAAGCATTCTCACCATCCGCATCATTGGAATCCACAGACATTATCTGTGAATAGTAACGTGACCCCCCCGGTGCAAGGATGTCCGGCTTGTAATCTTCTTCCTGACCCGTGGTCGAACCCGGACTGGCAAATCCATGACTCGAATATTCGGTCAGTTCATTTATGTCATTGGAAGCTCCAATGGTCAATGCCATAGCTGCCCGGCCAGGATCATCTACTTCACCTTCCTCAGTATTTCCCGGTCCATCGTTTCCGGCAGAAATAACCGGTAATATACCATTCTGTGCCGCATTATTAATCTTCTGTCTGGTTGACGTGTGAATACCCGGACTTCCGCTGGCCCCCAGACTCAGGTTCATTACTTTGATATTATATGTTGTACGGTTTAACACCATATCATCTATAGCAGCGCCGGTCCATGACATAAACCCGCTGCCGCTATTGGTAAAAACTTTTGCACCGACCCACCGGCTCCCGGGAGAAACTCCCTGCAATGTGTTAAACCCGTCTCCGACAGCTGAAAAGTTGGTCATCGAACTTGCAACAGCATAAGTTGACATTCTTGAGTTTGAGAGGAGAGCATTGCTGTAAGCCCGCGTACTTAAAGGAGTAAATGATAAATTAAGCATAACACCCGACGTTCCTGATATAGAGTTAATGCCATACCAGCCTTCTCCGCCTATTGGGGTATAGACGTGATAAAGTGTTGTCCTTCCCCCTCCAAGCCATGTAGCGGTTGAGTCCCAGGCGGTTGCTACCGAGGGAAAATCAAGAACACTCGGATAAAAACTCCCCCTGGGCACACCGGTCAAATCACCGGAGTCCGTATAATATAATGTTGTCCCTGTTCCGAGGGATGCCCCTGTTCCCAATGCGATTCCAGCGACATGGCTGCCGTGCTGTATGACATCACGGGGCGTACTCTCCCCATCACTCGTATAGTCCTGCCAGTATACATTGCGCCCCGACAGATCAGAGTGGCTGTCGTCGACACCCGTGTCTATGATGGCTATACTGATGCTGCTGTCTCCGTCATAACCGGAACTTCCTGCAAAACCATTGGCCCAGACAGGACGGACACGGCCGGTCTGTGTTGCAATTCGCATATGAAGTTCAGCCTCTTTAGTTTCTTCGAGCAAAACAAGAGTGCCCCCCATTAAGAATGCTGTATTCCTGACGCTACGCAGCGACATCCGGCCGTTCCAGCCGTAAGATACCGCTTTGTATATATAATCAATTTCGCCGCCCGATGCTATATAATCATCAATCTGTTTCTGAGTTATCTGCTCTGTAAAGATAAGCTCTACATTCACCATTTCATCAAGCTGCTTCCCGGCATTAATTCTGTCCTGAGGGACAACAGCCAAACGTTCAGCCCTTAGAGCCTTCTCTGACCTGTTTAACAAGCTGTCGTCTATTTTGTCCCTGTCTTTGTCATTGTTATAGATTTGACTGATAACCGGAACTACAACAGGCCTGCGCGGCGGGGTAAACTTTTGTGCAAATGCCGATTGAACCAGCAAGACTCCTGAGAGGGTGATAATAAAAAGGTAAATACTCTTTATCAGGAAACCCTGCTTCTGCAGAAAACGTCCGCGTAATTTATTAATAACATTATGTTGGAAATGATTGTTCATCTCTATAAATTTATTTATGTTCAGCCTGGTTTCACTAATGTGTTATTGCTGTTTCCAGATCATCTCTCTGGTTGTAAAATATATTTACACTTATAAGTATTATTATATAAAATATGAAGGAAATATTACAAAAAAAGAACATTGCAAAGCAATACTCTTTTTGTTAATTTTAAAATGAAATTTCCGGCTCAGACTTTTTCGTGCTTCTTCATCCTTCCGACTTTTCCACGTTCTTAACCATCAACCTCGTCACCGCACTTGCAAAAGCAGCCGGATCTTTGGGCTTTGAACCTTCCAGGAGAAGTGCCTGGTCATAAAGCAGCCTGATATACTCGTCAAGCATCATGCTCTTAGGCTCTTTATCAAACACCCCTTTCATTGCCTCAAAAAGCGGATGTGACGGGTTGATCTCGAGGACCCTCTTGTTTTCAGGGATCTTCTGACCCATGGACTGAAGAAGCTTCTCCATCTGGGGATCCATGTCACCCTCTTCTCCTACAAGACAGCAGGCCGTATCCTTAAGCCGGCCTGACAGCCGGACGTCCTTCACTTCATCCTTCAGCTGGTGCTTGATCAGTTCAAGAAGCTCTTTAAATTTCTTCTCCGCTTCCTTCTTTTCAGATTTTGTTGATTTGTCAAGCTCAACATCACCTTTCGATGCAGACTTTATCTTTTTGCCATTGTACTCCTGCAGGCTTCCCATTATCACGTCATCAACTTCATCAAGCATTATCAGGACTTCATATCCCTTTTCCTTAAATGCTTCAATATACGGGGACTTTGCAACTTCATCACGTGATGTCCCAACGATAAAGTATATTTCTTTCTGGTCCTTCGGCATGTTTTCAACATAATCCTTAAGAGTTGTAAAATCACCGGGGGATTTTTTCGTTGACTCGAAAAGCAGCAGGTCGGCGATCATCTCTTTTCTTGATAAATCAAAGTGGATCCCCTCTTTCAGCACCCTGCCGAATTCTTCATAGAAAGAGACATATTTTTCGTACTCCTTGTTTTTCATCTCGCCGAGAGTGTCAAGGACCTTCTTGGTAATACTCTTGCTGATAATATCGATCTGCCTGTTTGACTGAAGTATCTCCCTTGATACATTCAGGGGAAGGTCGGATGAATCAACGACCCCCTTGACAAACCTGAGATAGCGTGGGATCAGCTCCTCGCAATGGTCCATAATCTGGACCCTTTTAACATACAGGGTAGGACCGATCTTGAACTCCTTATAAAAAATGTCCATCGGTGCGTTCGAAGGGATATAGAGCAGAGCAGTAAATTCAGAGGTCCCCTCAGCCTTGTAGTGAATTACCTTTGCGGGGTCGGTAAAGTCATGTGCGACATGTTTGTAGAACTCATTGTACTCATCCTGCTCTATCTTTGATTTGTCCTTCAGCCAGATGGCCTTTTGTGAGTTCAGCGTCTCCTCTTCCTTCACCTTGATCTTTTCACCCTTTTTCAATTCACTATCCTTTTCACGCTCAACGTCCATTACAACGGGGTGTTCGATATAATTAGAATACTTTTCTATAACACTCCTGATCTCCCATTCTTCAAGGTACTTCTTTTCATCTTCCTTAAGATGCAGAATCACATCAGTGCCTTTTGTCTCTTTCTCAACATCATCAATTGTGAAGAAACCGTCTGCAGTTGACTCCCACTGGATTCCTTTATCAGCCTTGGTCCCGGCTTTTCTCGTAATAACGGTAACCCTGTCCGCCACCATAAAGGAGGAATAAAATCCGACCCCAAACTGTCCGATAAGTTCCGGATTGTCCTTTACTTCCTTGCTCTGCAGTGCTGCTATAAACTCCTTCGTTCCGGAACGCGCAATAGTCCCGAGGGCATCTATAATCTCATCCTTTGTCATACCGATACCATTGTCGCTTACCGTCAGGGTAGAAGCATCCCTGTCAGGTATGATTTTTATTTTCCAATCCCCGTCGCTTTCCATGATGTCGTTATTGGTAAGTGATTCGTAGCGTGCCCTGTCAACCGCATCCGAGGCATTGGAGACAAGTTCTCTCAGGAATATTTCTTTGTGAGAGTAGAGGGAATGGATCATCAAATCCAGAAGCTGCTTAACCTCTGTTTTAAATTCCAGGTTTGTTTTGGTCATCTTTAGTACACCTTTCCATTTAGTTTTTAAACTGCTGCGCCGCTTACTTACAGATTCGATATCCTTTTTCGTTACACCTTTGATATCAACATTATTGATGCTGAAAATTACTCAAAGATAACGTTAGTTGAACCTGTCTAATCTGCGGCCAGGCAGTTTTCTTGAAATATAAGCTTATTTTTATACTAAATTTTTTCAATAAAAGTCAATTTCTCTGCCATGTTCCACTGCCCGCCAGACCGCAGATTCAGTTTTGTTGAATAAATGAAACAGATTGTTTCAAAAATAATACAGAAAAGAGTGAAAATCCCTAACCCCTGCTTTATTTAACGCATAAAAGATCTGTCAGCCGCAGTGCAAAAAAGACAACTTTCACCAAAAGTGTCAAAAAGTGTCAAAAAAATAAAGGGTTACTTTAGCAGTTACTTATTAAAACAAAGAACTTTTTATCTGGCAAAAAAATTGCTACTTTATAATTAAGAGGATAAAATGGTAGAACTAACAAAATATGAAATATTTGATGAGTTAACGAAGCTGGGAATATTTACCCCTGCTGAGCTCAGGGCATTGTTAAGAGAATACAAACATTATTTCTCTCACGACTATGTCGAAATAATCTCTCCTCACGAATAAACTCCAACTTTATTGTGAATCAAGAAGCATAAAGCCTCAGTCTTATTTCCCAACAACTATATTATTTGATCTGTTGAAGCATTTTCTTTGCCTCACGCCCTACCGTTGATTCAGGGTCCAGTTCAACAGCCCTCTGCAGAACAGGTTTTGCCTCACCCTTTCTCCCCTCTGTCAAAAGGATGAATCCAAGGCTCAGCCATACCCTCTGGTAAGACGGTACAACTTCTGTCCCCCTCTTTAACCGGTCTACTGCGATGTTTGATTTCCCGGTATAAAAATAAGCCAGCCCAAGGTCATTATATGTGTCCACATCATTCGGGTTAAGCTTTAGGACCTTCTCATATATCTCTATCGCCTGGGTATATTGATTACTCTCAAAATACTTGTCACCCAGGATTGCAAGCGAATTCGGATCATTTGTATCCAGTTCAAGTTCACTCAGGGCTGTGCCCTTAAAATTCGAATCAATCAACGGACCTGAAGGCGTGACTGCCGCAGCCGGTTTGTCGGCTGTGGTTTCTTCTCTGCTGCAGGATGAGACAGTGATCAGTACAAGGAAGATTATTCCATATACTGAAATATGAAGAATCCGTTTAATCCACTTATTATAAATATCATTCGGCATATTTAAAAATACATGTTTTATATGTCTAAAGTCAAAACCAGGCATTAATAAAAATAAAATTAATACCAGATATAATCTGCAACGCCTGAATCTACACTTTTATTTATCATCCTTTTAACTTTTCTTGAAACAATCACCTTATAGGAAACATCTATTCGATTCTTCAATATCCCGGGGATAGCCGGTTTCAGCACATGGGCATTGCCAGCCATTACCACAACAGTGGGAGTGCCTTTTTTAAAGATATTTATAATATTATGCGCCATAACAGTGTCTCTCAAGCGTTGTCCGTCACAGAGATAAGGGAACTTAAATGTATGATACTGCTTCCCTCCGGAAAGCCCCAGGAGCCTGCCATATTCCGGATTATCGGAGCAATCAGAAAATCTGATCTTCCTGGCATAATCCTCAGGAACAACTTTGATCCCCTTTTTAGATACGTCAGCAATCAATTTTCTATCTGCATCTATTCCGACAACAGGGACACCTCTTGTCTTTGCAAATCTCAAAATACTCTCATACGCGCTGAAGGGCAGTCTCGATTCTTTATAAAAAAAACGTGCAAAAGACCCCACTGACATTCTACCCTGAATCCACCTGTTCAGAACTTCCTGCCTATCATTCGATATCATTTCTATGGCAATGACAACATCCCTGCCTTTTTCATAGAGATGCCTTATTACCTCCAGCTGGACCCGGTGGCTTCTCGGATTTGCATGAATTTCCCCTACAAAGATCACACTTTCGTTTTCAATCTGACGGAGAATATCCTCCAGGAGCAAATCAGTTCCGGAATCAAGTTTCACAAAGTGCTTTGGGAGAGTGGAACAGCTTAAAGCGAGTATGAAAAGTATTAAAAGAAGAGTTCTTTTTACCAATGATGTCAGCCCTCTTCTTTTGCCATCTCTATCAGTTGATCATAAGAGATCGTCTTTACCCCTAGAGACTTCGCTTTGTTAAGTTTGGAGCCGGGAGATTTGCCAAGCACAAGATAATCAGTTTTTTTTGAGACTGAACCCGAAGCGTGGCCTCCCATACTTTCAATAAATCCTTCAACTTCCTTCCTGCCCTGAGGCATTGAGCCAGTTATTACAAATGTGAGTCCGTCAAGAGGACGCTTTTCAAGAACGCCACCTTCATAATCAAAGTTTTCTATTTTCAGACCCAGTTCCTCTAGTTCCTTAAGAGCATTAAGGTTTTCGGTATCATTGAAAAACAGCGATACAGACTCAGCGCTCTTTGTACCCATATGTTTAATCGCTATTATCCGTTCAACTCCTACGTGTTCAAGGTCTTTAATTTTTTCAAAGTGTTTGGCAAGGAGTTTCGCTGCATATGCACCAACATGAATAATACCTAAAGAATAGAGGAAACGTGCAAGAGTTGTTTCCTTACTACGATTAATGGCATCAATAAGATTTTGTGCCGACTTTTCTGCAAATCGAGGAAGCAAAAGCAAGTCTTCCTTTGTAAGTTCATAAATACCAACAAAGTTCTTGACTAATCCGGTGGAATACAGGAGATTAATATTCTTGGCTCCAAGCCCTTCTATATCCATAGCAGCTCTCGATGCATAATGTTTTATTTTTTCTTGCACTTGTTCAGTACAGTTAAGCCCGATACATCGATAAGCTACTCCATCGGCTACCTGCTCGACCATAGATCCGCAAGCAGGACAGTTTTGAGGAGGAGGAAAGTGCTTTTCCTTACCAGTTCGTTTATCTTTATCTACAGAGACAACGTGGGGAATAACATCTCCAGCCCTTTCAACAACTACTGTATCTCCTATACGAATGTCTTTTCTTTCAATCTCATCCCAGTTATGGAGTGTGGAACTCGAAACAACAACACCGCCAATCCTTACAGGTTTCAATGATGCAACAGGAGTAATAGTACCTAATCTACCAACACTCCTTTCAATATCCAATATTTTAGTAGTGCCATAATGTGCAGCGAACTTATATGCTATTGCCCAACGGGGTTCTTTCGTTTTCTCTCCCAAGGCCTTCTGGAGTTTAAATTCATTCACTTTTATAACAGCCCCGTCTGCCTCAAAAGGGAAATCAGTCCTTTTATCTTCAATCTTTTTAATATGGTCTAAAACCTCATCTAAACCCGTTACCTTCTCTAACATGACGGGAATTGGAAAACGTGACTTACTAAGCCAATTGATAAATTCCCTCTGGTTCTTGAAATCAATCCCCTTTGTAAAACCTAGTCCGTAACAAGCTAAATGGAGTCCTCTTGAAGCCGTTATTGATGAATCAAGCTGTCTTATGGAACCAGCGGCAGCATTCCTTGGATTTGCAAATGCAGATTCTCCCTTTTTTTCTCGTTTCCTATTCAGGGCCTCAAATTCTTTTACATTCATATACACTTCTCCCCGAATATCAATCTCCTCTGGTACATCTTGGCCTAATATCCTCAATGGTACTTCTTTTATAGTACGAATATTATGGGTTACGTCCTCACCTTCGTCACCATCACCTCTTGTCGACGCTTTATCTAAGACACCGTTTTTATATGTAAACTCTATTGCAAGACCATCGTACTTTGGCTCAACAGTATAATCTAGATCATCATCAAATTTAAGTCGTCTCTTGATCCTAGTTGAAAATTTTTTTATATCTTCAAAAGAAAAAGCATTATCAAGAGAAAGCATAGGTTCTGAATGTTTTACTTTGTTATATTTATCTATAGGGGGAGCCCCAACGCGCCTAGTTGGGGATTCTGGGAGAACGTAATTATATTGATTCTCAAGCTTCTTTAAGCGAGTGTATAAACGATCATATTCCTCATCAGTAACAACTGGGGAATCAAGTAGATGATAGTAATAGAAATATTTGTCAAGTTCATGAACGAGCTTTTTTATTTCTTTTTTTATTTTATCAGGTATATTATGCTCGTTACTATCAAATAAAGATCTTTGGTTATCTATGACTCTTTCTCCTTTTCAACTAATTCAACCAAAAGTTCCAATATTGCCAAGGACACTTCTTCTTTGTTGGCACTGCGGTCTCCACGCAACTTTAACTCATTAGAAATGGTCATCCCCTTTTTGCTTGCCGCTATATAAACAAGCCGTCTTTCTTTCCCCTTCAGTACAAGACTCAGCAATTGACAGGGTCAATCCTCTGTTTTTCAGGATCTCATGTATTCTTTGCACAACTTCTAAAGCTTTCTGCTCCATAAGGTATGATTTTACCATTTTTTTCTTCTTCCTAAACAACAAGAAAAACATGGTAAATTGCAAAGATGCGTTTTTCTAATTCATGGGTAGTTTCGTCAACAAGTTTCTTCGGCAAAATGCCAGATCTGCTGAGTTTATGGGCCTCAATAAGTTTAAGGTCGTGTGCTCGTTTTTCTATAGCTATGTCAATATTAACCCTGGCTTCGTCTGTCTTTCCATCATAGACATATCCCAGCATAGCGCCTGCTTCCATAAACGGTGCATATTGGCCAGTAACAAATCTCATCATTCCATGTAATACATATCCCGTATTACCCAAAACCAAAGTTCCTCTTGAAGAACTCACCCTCAATCTTTTTGCTTCTATTGCGAAATAAACTTCGGCCCCCTGCCCGCATGATACAAGTATGTCTATTCGACCAGCGGGATAATTTGAATCAGGATCAGAGGCAGGAATTTCTGTTTGCATGCGGATGTCCAAAGGCCCATCGCGATATATAGGAATTTTTATTAACCTTGCATACAGTCGCCGCGTAATCCAGTCTTCCCTGTCTCGCTCCGTTTTTTTTCGAAGATTATCGCCTGCTTGAAAAATAGCTGCCAGAACAAAAGGAATTTGTCCTTTTGGGAAAAGTTTCTTAAATTCTGTGGCGTCATTTTCCATAATCGACTTTTTGTGTCAAAGCAATTTCTCCATATATCCTTGCCGCATCGTTAAGCGCTGAGGTTCGAGTCCAATTCAAAAGAATATTGGGTCGAACAATATGTATCTGATTCCCTTCAAAAAGGAAAATATCCCGTTGATATAGTAACGCCCCTTGCTTTCTTGATACATGCTTATATAATTCATTTAATTTTTTTGCCAAATACCCGGAAAGGTTTTTTTGCTTGTATTCAGCCTCAGCATGCACCGTCGACAGTGTAATCATCATCAGCCCAGTTTTTTCATCTGTACCGCCTTCAGCGCAAATGCGATAGGTTGAATCCTCAGCCTGAGCCCATTTATTTAATGTAGTGGTCAATGTATCAGCATACAGCTTAAGACCAATGCCGTTATAGGGCTTTACCATTGTCTCATTTACATCATCAAGAGTTACGGTCTGAGAAGAAAGCCATGTTGTTGGAGTTGAGCTAGGTTCGAAAACATGAATAGTGTCTTCAACAAGCATGACCTCTTGCTCAGTCAAACCGAAATAGCGATATATCAATGGCTCTATTTCTGTTTGTAATGCATCAGCAAGTTTTCTCCGCTCTTGTTGCCACTGACTGTTAATTTCAGCCCTATCTTCATCAAAGAGAGACTGACTTTTAGAACTCGCCCTTAATTTCATTAAACTATCATGCAAGTCATCACGAAGCCTGTCGAACTTGCGAGAAACCTGCTTGATAATTTTTTGTCCGTCTGGAGTAACAGGCTCTTTATCCGGCAATGGGAAAGGGATTCGTAGTAGTTCCGATAAATGAACCTGGTCCCTCTCGCTTCCCCAGTTTGCTGACGTGTGAAACAAGCAATACCAAGCCAACTTAGATTGTAAATATGCCGAAAGGAATACTAAGAGGTCATTGTCCTCCTTAGGACCAGAGATCGACCGCAGCGCATCTTCAAAGAGAACATTAAAATAACAATGAGCAACCTTGCCAAAACCTTTACTAACCAAGACCAACGGAGCCTTAAATAAGGCTTTATGCGGAGCACGACGCAAATACTTTGTGGACGCGCCGATTCCTTTTAGTCGATCCTCCAAAGGCATACAATCAGATGGTAACAATATCATATTGAAATTTTGACTAGCAGGCACATAAGGAGTATTAAGTTTCCAAGGATTCTGTAGAGGTTTAGGGTAATCAATGTTGTTCTTGGCTTTTTGTTGATAGTATGGCTGGAAACCCATTCCTTTAACCCAACGTTTTCCTTCAGAAGGTTTACCAGCTATGTCAGAGAGCTTTGGCAAGGACAGCAGATAATCGAGCAACTTTTGATCCCTATTAGTACCCCATAGATGACGTTTCCACACAACAGGAGCAGTTTTTGATTGAGCAGCAACAAGAATATCCGATAGAGGTATCCATGTGCGAGAGGATGGATTAACAGTTATGATACCTTGTCGCAGACCGTCACGATTGAATTTAGGAGCAATGAACTCTATATTATGTTCTGTGATATTTGAAGGCTTGTTCACAAAAGATGTAATCATTGCTGGACATAATGCGTCTTGAAAGAGGAGAAAACTGTAGTCAGCAAGCTGAAAAACTTTTTCCAATGTCACATTCCTAAGCCATTCAGACTGAAAGACATCAGTCTGGTTTTGGAGAATTTTGGAAGGCAAAAGAAGACAGCCGGTTCCATTGCTTTTCATAAGACGAGGTGTCTTTTCCATAAATTTCTGTGCAAGCTGTTTACTCTGGCGACCTTCCCATGGTGGATTGCCAATGACGCAGTCAAAAGTATTGCCAGCCAAAGTTTTATCATCAAGAAAGTTTGCCAAATGAATTACCGGAATGTCAGCAGGAGAACCCACAGATTTATTTCCATAATCCAGAAGCTTTGGAAGCTTTTCTCCTGTTTTTTTCATATAACTCTGGATATCAGGTGGACTGAAAAAGTCTAGGTATGCAAGATACAAGCTAAAACAGGCAATTCTGCATGCAGTTTCCTCAACATCAATTCCACAGATTTGGTGAGCAAGAATGGCTTTGAGAGAATCAGCTTTTTTAACATAGTGAGCACTTGGATGGCTTATTATCCAACGATTCGCAAGGCGATTAAATAGAATTACAAGGAAAATACCGGATCCGCAGGCCGGATCAAGAAATGACCAGTTAAGAGCATCCTTATTGTCACGTACGGCTATATCTACAACCATATCCGCCAAAAAACGCGGCGTATAGAAAGCACCACGCTTTTGCTGAGCCTTGCGATCTTCGATGGATAAAAAATCCTGGTAAATTGCACTGATTGTTTCAACCGGTATCATCTTAAAGTCATACGGCCAGAAATTTTGTTGACTGCTTTTCACTTCGTGACCACCTAGAAAAAGTATTAACTTATCAAGATGTGATCGCCGGATGTAACGCTTCTCGACATCAAGATTCTGATCAAACATATTACCGTTGAAACGTTCCTTTAACTCCCGGAAAAGTTCATCATAGAGAAAATTCATCCGTTCCTTGTGAGATGTCTGTTGACTTAATCTTTCAGCGAGCACCATCGTACCAGTCTGCCCTTGAACATACTTTCCAACTGAAATGATACCGCGATCAAGGAGGTAGCACAGAAAAAGAATGCGGCCGATAAAAGCATGAGCTTTTTTAGAATCAAGCCTTTCTTCTCCCTCAATCAGGGAATTTCGCAAATATCGAAGATTTTCCAAAAGCCGTAGATCCACGGCCTGTTCAGGTTTGAAATGGTTCTTATGTACATCATAGTAGTGACCGGTAGCTAGGCTGTGATATAAAGACTGTATTTGGTGAATATAGTCAACCAGCGTAACCTCTTCAATAAGCGCAGACTCAATTGCTTCTTCATCTGATTCCTTTCGTGGCGGCCTTGCAAGCCCGGAATAGATATAAACAGATGTGGAGTCTGCTATCACGAGGACATTGGCAATACCTTGATTCCAGAATAGTCTTTGAAGACGAATACGTTCTGTGGAAGAGGAAGGACGGCCATATTTTTTTAGGTAAAGAACAGGTCTTCTATCGAGACAAAGTATGCCATCAAGTTTCAGCTCGTTCAAGGCACGCTTAATTGCAGAAACATAGCCGATAATTCCGGCATCACTCAAGACTGAGTTAAGAGAATCATAAAATATCATCCCCGCCGGAACTGACTTATGAGCTTTAACGAGTTTCGTTAAATTAGCATTATTGGTCATTTGATTAATGCATTCGCCTAAAAATTGCCTTGACTACACCTTGTATCATCATTTCCTGCATAGGAATCAATTCGGAATATTTAGGGTTTTCCGCTTTCAAGAAAAAACGTCTCTTTTGTTTGGCAAGAGTCTTCAATGTATTCTGTCCGTCAATTAGTGCTACTACCACATTGCCGACATTTGGCGGCATATCCGCATCTGCTATAACCCAATCACCATTATATATTCCTCTCCCCTCCATCGAATCACCATTTACTTTTAAAGCGAACAAGCTGTCACCCACCGCTGTACCTAATAAAATCTTATCCAATGAAAGCGCTCCATTAGAATGCTCGATTAGATCTTCAGGAGTACCAGCCGGAATGCTACCTAAGATTGGCACAGTAATGGTTTCATTAAGGGCTTTTTTTGTCATGGGGAGCAATTCTATACCACGAGAACGTCCACCATTGCGACGTATGTATCCTTTTTTCTCTAAGGCGTAAACATGGTCTGCTGCAGCTTTTGGACTTTTAAAGCCAAAGCGAGCAGCGATTTCTCTATATGTTGGTGTTGTACCTTCATACTGGTGAGTATCCCGGAGAAACTTCAAAATTTCTGATTGCCTTTGCGTTAATTTCACCATACTAAACATTTGTTTAGTAGTTTGCCAAAAACGGTACTTATTGTAAAGCACTTTTTTCAAAACAGTTCTTGCTTCTTGTATTATTCCCAACAAACAAGCAGATCGTCCAGGACATGATAGCGGTAGCAGTAGTAGTTAAGGTCTTTGACCAACTTTTCTATTTCCTGTTTTTTGTCTCTAGGGATTTCTTTCATTGTTCTCTTTTAAAGCGTTCCTTTGAAAAGAAAGTGTTTTAAAAAAATATTTTATTGGAAAATCTCCCCTAGCCCCTCTTTGCTAAAGAGGGGAACCAGCTTTACTCCGCCTCTAATAATTCAACCAATAGCCTTAACGCTGCCAGGGCCGCTTTTTCCTTATTATCAGTACGGTTGCCGGGCAGATTCAGTTCTCTGGAAATGGTCATGCCTTCTTTGCTTGCCGCTATATAAACAAGCCCTTTTTCTTTCCCCTCCATCACATCAGGGCCAAGATTGCCTGTGGTCGAAACAGAACAGTCTGTTTTTGTAAGCAGACGGACTTTCTCAGCCATTTCCCGGGCTGTCTCATCACTTACGGCCCCATGGTTGGCAATAGTTTCAGGCACTATACCGAGAATATCTTTTTTGGTTCCCGCTGAATAAGAGACAATGCCGGCAAGAAAAAAAATGCTGGCTCCGGGAAGCGCAGTTATGTAATGGCTTACAAGACCGCCGGTACAGGATTCCGCCACAGAAAGAGTCAGACCCCTGTCCCTGACAGCTTGATGGACATTTTTTGTAACCTCTAATGCTTCCAGCTCCATAGGATATGATTTTACCATTTAGAAGGGTTTTATATATCATCGTTCAGGAAAAATCATTAGAAATACTCTGTTATTACATCAATTTGCTTTTTGTCCCAATTTTTTATAATCTAACAGTATATGCGGCTATAAAATATTCTGCCGACTTTAAGGAGGTTAACATAATGATAACAGTATCGGATGAAGCAGCAGAAAAAACCAAAGAGATCCTTTCTGCTGAAGGAAAAGCTGAATGGGGACTCAGGTTCTATACTGCAGGCAGCAGCTGCTGCGGCCCGTCTTACGGAATAGATATCGTTGAGAATCCATCAGACGGAGATCAAGTCATAGAAAAAAACGGCACAAAGTTTTTTATCGAGCAGGCTACATCAGAAAAAATGAAAGGTTTGGAGATTCACTTCGTTGACGACGGACAGCAGCAGGGATTCGTCCTTAAAGGAGACCAGCCGTCCTCGTGCGGCCCGGAATGCGGACCTTCCTGCGGATAAAAAGCACGGAAATGTAGGGGCGACCCGGTGGGTCGCCCTTTTTTATTGTTCTGTTTTTTGCAGCATTCCTGTTTATTGCACTGGATAGCTATAATCCTTCACTTAAAAACTTTCCCGCTTACCCGCTTGCGCACTTTTTTCAAACTCAGGCCGCCTTCTTCTGTTTCTCTCTGAAATCAAGTAAATTTACTGGACAGGATGCTACACAGGAGGAACACTTTATGCAGTCAGCATCTGTCATTTCGCCGGATTTATACTCATATGGCTTCAGCTGCATCGGACAGGCCTTTGCACATAGTTTACAGTCTTTGCATTGCTCATTCACATGAAGCAGGTTTTTGTCCGCTGAAAACCAGTTGCCCAGCGTACCCATCGGGCATATCTGGCACCATGCCCTGGGTTTAAACACAGCACCAAGTACAATTCCGGCAGTTGTCGTTATAGTCAAAACAATAACAAAAGCCAGTCCGATCCCGTAAGAATCACCCCAGGCAAAATATATCTGAACACCAAGGGCCGTCATAAGCAGCGAGAGTATGACAGACCGGAACCAGTTAGTTTTGAACATATCCGGAATCGGCATTTTACGGCTTATTTTTTCAAGAAAGAGATCATAGAAGCTCCCTCTCGGACACATCCAGTCGCACCAGGCCCTTCCATTATAAAAGGCTATGCCTACTGCCCCAACCATGCAGAATAATAGAGAAAAACCGAGCGGAGGGTAGAGCCAGCCGCCGATAATTACTGCAGGCAAAACTATGGATGTATATTTCTGAAGCCTTGATCTTTTCTTTTTGAATTCTTTATTCATTTTCCCCTTCTCCTTTTCTCTTTCCACTTCATAAATTCCTGCAGGGTCTTCATATCGCATTTTCCGGCTCGTTTCTGAAACTCCGAACACTCATTCAGTGTTTCAAGGTCATCCCTGTGTTTAGAGTCTGATTTCAATTGAGCATGAAGCAGCTCAAGGATTTCCTTCCTGTCTTTCGAAAGGCCGCTGCTTATTCGATAATATCTAAGTTTTCCGTCCCTTCTTTCATCCAGAAAACCGCCCCTGTAAAGCAGGGCCAGGTTCCTCGATACAAGCGGCTGAGATGCTCCCGTAATCCCCATGATCTGGCATACACTCAGTTCCTTCTTTTTTAATAACATCAATATCCGCACCCTGTGCTCATCCGTAAGCAGTTTAAATATGTCCAGCAAATCTTTCATATAAACATATTGACATGCGTTTATATGTTTTGTCAAGAAAAAAAAGCACCTGTAAGTGAGGAAGGGAGCCTTTGGAATAAATTTCATATTAACCAATCCGCTTTCGTTATCAGCTCTGTTCAGTGTCCTCCTCCTGATGCCTGATAGCCTCCTCATGTATGGCCTGAAATATCTGAAAGGTAAATTCTTCGGACAACCGCTCACCCTTACCTGCATCAACTCTGCTGTTGAGGATCTCTTTCCAGCGCTGCGGCTGAAGGGCAGAGATATTATATCGTTTTTTCAGTGTCCCCATTTTTCTTACTACATCCATCCTGTTG
Source organism: Nitrospirota bacterium (assembly GCA_039715075.1). Lineage (GTDB taxonomy): Bacteria > Nitrospirota > Thermodesulfovibrionia > UBA6902 > UBA6902 > JBDLIC01. Next base: position 9,747 of record JBDLIC010000018.1, on the reverse strand, counting down.
CCAAGGATCTTCAACAAGTGATCATCAAGGTGGTCTACTTCCAGACGGAGTTCATTCATTCTCCTCAGATATTCTTCGCTGTCACTCAGCTCACTTTTCATTGTCAGCCGGTTAATCATTAATCGAAACTCCTCAGGAGTCAACTGCTGCATGGCATCGCTCAACGCTCTGGGAGGGTCCCTGTGCACTTCTATCATCAGACCGTCATAAAGTAAATCAAGCGCCTCCTGGGCAACTGAAAAGATCAGTTCCGCGTTTCCGCAGATATGGCTCGGATCACATAGAATAGGGATATCAGGGAGACGGCGTTTAAGTTCAATCGGTATCTTCCAGTTTGGTGGATATCTGTACAGCACTTTCTTTGAGGAACTGAACCCCCTGTGTATGACACCGATCTTTTTGAGGCCGGCATTGCTAAGACGCTCAACCGCTCCAAGCCATAGATCAAGATCAGGGCTTATAGGGTTCTTGACCAGAACGGGCATATCACTTCCTTTTAATGTGTCCGCAATAGCCTGCACGGCAAATGGGTTCGGTGTTGTCCGTGCCCCTATCCATAAAATATCAACTTTGTTGTTCAAGCAAATTTCGACATGCTCCGGATTTGCAACCTCCACTCCAATAGGTATCCCCAACACTTCCCTCGCCTTTGTCAGCCACTTCAGCCCGTTAAGACCTGCTCCCTCAAAGGAACCGGGATATGTCCTTGGTTTCCATATCCCTGCCCTTAAAAAGCCTATACCGCAATCCTTAAGTCCCTGTGCAGTCTCAAGCACCTGCTCTTCGGACTCAGCACTGCACGGACCGGCTGCAAGGAATATATCTTTAACCGGGAAGCCCCACTCTTTTATAGGTATAAATAAAGAATCCATAATTTAATTAATAAAATAATATCGTTACCTTAACACAATATTTGTTACTCATACAAAACAAAATCCTCTTTTGTGATTGCATGAGATCTGCACTCATATTTCATATCTCAAATATATAAACAATATTTATTGAGATCTCTAAAGGAATAAGTTTGACATACATAAACATTTATTTATATAATTTAACTAACTTTGCTTTATATACGTTATATTATAGCTGTTAAATATAAATATTATCTCATATTAAGAACGAATAGCTTATGAGCGAACTTCTTCCATTATTCAAAGCACTTTCTGATGAAACAAGACTCAGAATACTGCAGCTTCTAAAATATGGTGAGCTATGCGTCTGTGATATCGCCGACATATTGAACATGACCCAGCCGAATATTTCATTCCATGTAAGCATGTTAAAAGAAGCAGGTTTGATCAAAGACAGGAAAAACGGCAGGTGGACACACTACTCGCTGGATGAGTCTGATATATTTACCAGGTTTGTATTATTGGGGATATTTGAGAGATCAGATGATACCCTGATGAAACCTGCAAAGAAAAAAAGGAAATGCTGAAATAATGATTCTTATGAAAGTTATTAATCAGGAGGTTAAACAAAAATGAAAATAGAAATATACGACCCTGCAATGTGCTGTTCATCAGGCCTGTGCGGACCGGGAATTGACCCTGTTCTGATTAAAGTTAACGAGGCGGTCCTGTCTCTGCAAAAGCAGGGGGTAGAAGTTACAAGGTTCAACCTTGCCCAGCAGCCGAAAGAATTTATGGCTAACAAAAAAGTCGCGGACCTGCTGCATAAAAACGGTAAAAAGGCGCTGCCAGTCATTGTTGTTAACGGCGAGGTTTTTAGAACCGGTGAATATCCTTCTTATGATGACTTATGCAAAACCCTCAATATCGAACCCCTGAAAAAAGGCATTCCAATGACCTTTATACCGAACAAATAATATAATGACACAGTACATATTCTTCTCAGGCAAAGGCGGTGTCGGCAAAACCACTATGGCATCAGCCACTGCCATTCATTATGCCCTTACAGGTAAAAAGACCCTCATTGTAACTACAGATCCGGCATCGAATCTCGCGGATGTATTTGAGCAGGAAATAGGGCATAAAGTTACACTGGTCAACGGGATCCTAACGAATAATTCATCCCTTCTCTCTGCAATGGAGATAGACCCTGACGAGGCTACAAAGGAATACAAAGAGGGGATAATAGGACCATTTCGAGAGATAATGCCTGACGATGTAATTGAGTCGCTTGAGGAAAATCTGAGCGGACCATGTACAACAGAGATGGCATCCTTTGACAGGTTCATAGATTTCATGGAGACAGATGATTATGATGTCATTGTTTTCGATACTGCCCCGACCGGCCACACCATACGCCTTCTTCAGCTTCCGGTTGACTGGTCAAAGCATATTGAAGAATCTGCAAAAGGCAGCGGCCAGACATGCCTCGGCCCGGTCAGCTCCATTCAGGAGTCAAAGGACAAGTACGACAGGGCTGTAACATTGCTCAAAGACACCGGGAGGACAACATTCATCTTTGTTATGAGACCTGAGGAACTGTCCCTTTACGAAACCCTCAGGGCATCAGAGGAACTCGAATCTATCGGGATCAGCTCCGGAGAAATTATTATAAACGGCATAATCCCTGAAGGTGTCTGCGGAACGGGTTTCTTCAGAAAGAAGTACGAAACCCAGCAGGACATTATAAGAAAAACGGAAAAGGTCATAGACCGGCCAAAACGTCTAATGCTCTTAAGGGACCAGGAGGTAAAAGGGAAAGAAGCATTGAGAGGAATTGCCGAAGAACTTTTCCACAATGAAGGCAGCCCAAAAGTGGAAACAGGACCACAGAGAGAAACGGGAACAGCTGAAGCCGGCAGCCCTTACTCTTCCGAGGTTCTACGGTCATCGGCAGATATGGACTATGCAGATATAGAGAACATTTTCTTTCCTGACAAAGGCACAAAAGCACTTTTCTTTACCGGCAAAGGAGGGGTCGGCAAAACAACCATTTCATGCATCACCGCTGCCTACACTGCTCATAAAGGTTTCAGGACTCTCATTGTGACCACTGACCCGGCAGCACATACAGGCCAGGTTTTCGGACTCGAAATCGGTGATGAGCCGGCAGAGATTTCTGACAATTTATTCGCAGTAATGATCGACCAGGAGAAGGCATTCATTGAATACAGGAACAGAATCCTGGAGGAGTCGTCGGGTAAATACTCGGAAGATATGCTGGCTGCAATGGAAGAGGAACTCAGTTCTCCATGCATTAAGGAGATGGCGGCATTTGACAAGTTCATCCGGTATATGGAGGGCGAAGCCTACGATATCATTATATTTGATACAGCACCGACAGGACATACATTAAGACTTCTCGACCTTCCATTTGACTACGCAAAGCAGGCTGAGATGATGATATCAAACGCTGCAGGGGCGGGGCCCGGAAAGAAGCAGGACAACAGGTTCAGGAAAATTATCGAAACACTGCGGGACAGGACGCGGACAGTATTCTGCCTTGTCCTCTATCCGGAATCAACACCCATTCTTGAATCATACCGGGCCATGGTCGATCTTAAAGAAGCAGGGATCGAAACACAGCTGGTGGTGGCAAACATGATCATCCCGGAGAAAGTCTGCGTCAATGATTTTTTCATAAACAGGATGCTTATGCAGACAAGATACCTGAAAGAGATAAGGGACAAATTCAACCTGCCTGTTCTCCATTTTCCTCTTATGGATAACGATATAACAGGCATGGAGGAAATTAAAAAAGCTTCCGGAAATCTTACAGGCTGGAAGGTTTACTGAAAAAATAAACATCGAACGTCCAACGTCGAATGAAAAACAAACATCCAATACCGAAGATTCAACATCTATTTCTGTTTCTTCATCTTTTTCTATTCAACATTCGATGTTGGACGTTCGATGTTCGACGTTCTTCTTTTAAAACAACTTACCCTATCCTCTCAATCAACCTATCCAGTTCCTGCTGCGTTACGCCTGATACACCGAGCGGCCGTTTATTACTGTCATGGCAGTCCGAACCGCCCGTTATCAATAAACCATACTGCTCCGCCCATCCCAGAAGAATTTTCTCGTGAGGTTCATCATGCCCGGGGTAGTAGACCTCCAGTCCGTCAATTCCCACGATCCCGGGATCAAGAAATTCGGGCAGCACCCTTTCAACAACATTTATCGGGGGAAATACCTCCTTGTAATGGCTATCTCCCGGGAATGAACCCGCAGCTGGATGTGCAAACACTTTTATGACAGGGTAAGCGTCAAAAAACGGCCGTAAAATACCCATATCAATACCTGATGGAATATATGCCTTACTGCTATTTCCTATTATTTTATCTATCAGGCTCTTGTTCTCAATCCCGTGGTTTTTGGAGAGGGCAATAAAGAAATGACGGCGTGTAATATTTTCACCCTGAGATGTGATTTCCTCTTGAGTAATGTCCCGTTTCAGGAGCGGCTCGTTTCCCTCCGGGCCGAACTCCCGGTTAATTGCAGCAACACGGTCTTGTACGAGCGCAATACCCCGGCCCCGTGAAATAATCTGCGTTAAGTCATTTCTGAACCCGGTGCTGTTTAGCAATCCTTCGGTAAAATACAGGAGCAGGTGAAGCGAGCCGGTAAAATATGAACGTTTAAATCTCAGCGATACCTCTACTCCGGGGATGACACGCAGCCCTGTTTTTTGTCCGCACTCCAGTGCCTCTTCCAGCCCCGCAAGACTGTCATGGTCAGTAAGCCCAATTGCCTGAAGCCCAATACTGCGGCCCAGCAAAACAAGTTCCGAAGGACTGTATTCCCCGTCCGACGCGGTACTATGATTGTGTAAATCAGCTACAACCCTTCTTAAAGTCATATATAAATCCTTTCTATAGTGTCAACTGCGTTTACTGAAATCCCTTCTTTTCAAATAACTTTTTTTCGGGATTCTTCCACTCAGGAATTCGGGAAGGACCTGTCATAACACAAAAAATAAAGCGTAAAAACTGCACCCTGATTATTCAAATTATATATAATGTTCGATAATAAACTCCAGAAGCATTTTCAAGTGGACAAAATGAATAAAAGTTAAGATGTCGAAAGGATCCGGTCCAGTTCAGCTTAATTTGAAGCTTTCAGCCATGCAGTTTGTATCACTACTGCTTGAGATTATTCTTCGTGAATATGCATAAAGTATTATTTTCAGTAATATGGCAGGATCGTACGCAGGTGCTCCAGTTTCGTCGTTGCAGTAGCGAAGGTCAAATACTTACAGGTCTATTTCGTTGCTGAGCAGATAATGCAGTGTGTATTCAAATGTCCCCGTTCGCTCATTTCATTTTCCAAAAGTCTCATTAAGGAACTTCGCAGCATTAGCCGGACCATCCCACTTCATAAGCTCCTTTTGAAATTTCACCACTTCATCCTTTGCTTTGTTGTCATTAAGAAGTTTATCGATTGCATCAAGCACGGTAGAGGCCGTGACTCTTTTTTTACTTAAACGAATGGCAAACCCTTTTCTCACGCATGCATCCAGGTTGGCTTGTTGTTCAGGGTGCATTCCGACTCCCACAATCGTAGTTCCTGACAGGCAGGCATTCATAACAGTATTTTGGCCACCGTGGATAACAGATATATCTGCCATTGGATTAACCCTATGTGCTGGCAAAAAGCCTGTAACAATAACATTTGAAGGAATTTCTAAGTTCATATCTTTTATGTGTGATTCGACTGGAGCAATGAGACGATAAGGCTTATCTCTAAATCCTTCTATGATGTCTGCAATAAGTCTCGGCTTACCCGAACTCCCCATAGCAAAATACACAATCGGTTTGTCTTTAGGCATGTCACTTATTTCTCTCGGTACCTCTCTTTCCAATCTGAGCGGTAGGGGACCGATATAATGAATATTAGGACGTACCTTAGGCAATCCTACCCATTCCGGAATGTCTGCTAAAAGTGTATAATCTCCCTCCAATACTTCTATGAAATTATTAAATTCTTTTAATCCGTATTTTTTTGCCAAATTATTGAACGCCTTTGCAGGTAATTTCATCTTAAGGATAAGATTACTAACCCATCTGCTCAGTTGTTCTTCAGAAAAGAACCATCGAAAGACAGGGAAATAGGTTCGGTCAGGCCAGGTTTGAAGCCCGGCTTCATAGTATTCCGTTATACTGGTAGAGTGAAGAACGTTAACAAAGGGTATGTTTGCAGCTCTTGCTGAAATCATAACGCTCTGACACCATCCTGTAAGTACACAGGCAGGCTTTATTTCTTTAAAATATTTTATTTCATTTTCAACTCTTGGACCCATTTCCTTAGCGGTGAAATAACCAACCGTATTTAACGTTTCTCCGCTCAGCGCTTTTCTCACATGATGTAACTGCCTTTCTGTTAAACGGGGCTCCATTTTTTTGAGCATGAAGCCTTCTTCCTCAATCAAACTTTCAAATTTTCCACCATAGCTTATGAAAATAACTTCAAAAAGGTCCTTACAAGCTTTCGCAATCTCAATATGCCTTCCTGTTTCAGCAAGATTATAGCCAGCTACTGCGAAAACAACTATTTTCATATTGTCTCTCTACTCATTCGAGTCTCAATATATCAACGTTTGCGTAACAGGTGCGACGTAAGGTGTATCCTTGTTGACGCACTTGTTATATGGCATTTCATGGCCTGTCTATAGATATTTCGATAGTCTTAATTTTATTATTATGGTAGTTAAAGATTGCATAAACATCACCTACGCTAGAACATACTACATATTGTGAGGATGTTTTATCATTGACGACTGGGGCTACTTTTATATGTTTTTCAACTATATTTCTATCTGTACCAATCTTGATCTTTTGTGCCCATAATAATTCAGGAGAAGTAATAAAAATTGAGTCAATTATGTCTCGCACAATAGTAATGTCATATTTTGAATAGTGATATATTTGTGCTTCATAATATCCTCCGTCATCCTCTCCCGTTGCGGTTTCCATAGCATTGTATTTAATAACTTTATCTAATGAGGCTTTGTTCATGCCTGGCAATAAACCAGATATTGCTGCTACAGATGATTTCATACAGGCATTTTCATCACTGGCATTTGCTATGTTACTAAACATAAATAATAACAAAAAGGCTAATGATAATTTTAGTAACATTGTTTCTCCATATAACGATATCTATACTATGCAGACCATGAATGTTATAAACAAGGTTAAAGACAATTCGCAGAACATAAACTAATGCAACCTCAAAAAGTCACCGCTGGTCTGCATTCGAATGCATCCGTTTGTTAGGGCTTCTTATAATTCAAACATTTCTTGAAGAATAGACAATACTTTTTCGTATGTATTCTTTTTCAAACGCCCTATCTTTTTTATTAATCTTTTCTTATCTACAGTCCTGATCTGATCAAGTACAATCTGCCCTTTTTTCCCCTGAAACTCAATTGGTACTCTTGTAGGATACTTCTTGGTCGCTGATGTCATCGGAGCTATAATTACAGTGTTGATATTGTGGTTTATTTCATCCGGAGATATCACGATACATGGTCGGGTCTTTTTGATCTCACTACCACGAGTAGGATCTAGTGATACAACATATATATCAAACCTGTTAACTACCACTCCCACTCGTCCTCATCAAATTGATTTGTTATATTGTCGTCCATGATTAATATATCTTCTTGATTTTCATGCATTTTCTGAAAAGCCGAATCCCATCCTTCTCTTGCTTTATGTGGTGACTTTATCACTAAGCAATCTTCTTTCGTCTCAAGTTCTACCTCATCATTAATGTGACATTGATCCAGAATAACTTTTGGAATGCGTATCCCCCTGGAATTCCCAATCCTTACAACCTTTGTTTTGACAGTAGACATCTTGCCCTCCTATAAATATAATTACAATGTAATTACATTATTATAGGCATAAACCATATAGAATGTCACGTCTTATTTTTGTGTCCTAATGTCCTGTCCCTAACGCTTCTTTACACTTTTTTTAAGTGTCATTCCGGTAGTCTTTTGAGCCGGAATCCAGGCCTGCCATATCAGCGATTCCCGATCAACAGACTTCGGGAATGACAGAATCATGTAAGTTTATTTATGGGACAGCACACTAACGCTATGATGTCTGATGCTCAACCTGAAGCGTATTAATAGCTGAAAAAACGTTTACAAACTTCAAACTGAACAAAGTCAAAAAGGGTGTTGTGGTTGAACATTTCATGACCAAATTGTTATGGCCTTTTTATTCCTAAATCTTTGCATATCTTGCGACAAAGATAATCATTTATTTCATTATGGTGGGGGACAGTAGAAGCTTTCTTTTCCTTTCGATTTACATAAACTGTATGATTAGAGCCTTCTCTGAGAAATTTACATCCACATTTCTCAAGATGACGAATCAACCTCTTTACGCTTCATGCAGAAATGGATCCGAACGTTTCCTTGATAAATTCTTTTCCTTTGAGTTCCTCTTCCATCAACTCTCTGTTGGATTCAAGAACCAATCCTATTGCTTCTTTGAGGTTTTCTCGTACTTCATCTAATGTTGCTCCTTGAGAATTTGCTCCGGGTAGTTCTTCCACATAGCCTATATATCCTTCCGGAACCTTTTCGAATACCGCTGTTAATATATTTTCCATTTTCTACCTTTCCTCCCTTTTTACTTTCAATCTTATTTATATCATTTCAGAAAGGATATTCAATGTTTTTCTCTTTGCCATAAAACGCGAAGCTCTGTGAATCGAACCATGAAGCAAATTAATGTGCAAAAAACTGTTTTACAAACAATAAATCAAAGACAGTCAAAAAAGGTACCGCTGGTTCGATTTTATAGCAGCGCATTGTTATGCCAGTTTTATTTTCAATCTTTTACCCAGAGCCAAAGCGGCTTTTTCTAAAGTCTGAAGTGTTATAGAAACATTAGTCGGGTCTAGTAGCCTGTTAAGTGCAGAACGACTCGTGTGCATCTTTTCTGCCAATGCTGCTTTTGATAAATGATTTTTCTTCATCATTTCTACAATTTGAAAAGCAATAACTCGTTTGACTGCTATTGCTTCAGTTTCTGCTAATGTGCCTTCCTCATTAAGGAAATCATCAAAGTTGCTTCCTAAGTGTTTATTCTTCATAATCTACCTCCCAAATTTGCGGCTCTTTTCTTAGCCATGCTTAAATCACTGGCTGGTATTTTTTGAGTCTTTTTTATAAACCCATGCAACAGCATTATGGAATCTTCATATATAGTAAAAATAACACGCGCTATTCTATCATCCAGGTTAGATCTGATTTCTCATAGGTTCTTATCAATCTTTTTAATCAATGGCATACCAAGAGGCCATCCGAATTGTACAGTCTTAATATCTGTACCAATAATCCTCCGGTCATCTTTTTTTAGGTTCTTTAACCACTCTCGAACAGGCTCTTTACCTGATATAGATTTATAAAAAAATACTTGCAGTGGATATTTTGATTTCATTTCTCATTGTACCATAAATGGTACTTATTTCAAAATGTAAAAATGTGTGTGGTTATTTTCTGGGGCATAACGATCTCTGATTCTCAACCTGTATCATGTAAATATGCTTAAAATTCATTTTCAAATCTCAAACGAATCACAGTCAAAAAGAGTCCCGCGGTTGAGAATTCATGATCAATTTGTTATAACTTTATTTATAATATTTTTTAAATTCTTCTGTAGGCTCGATGACTTTGTAAAAATATAGGATTATTCCATTCGGATCAATTACTCCAAAACCTCTATCTCCCCAAGGATGATCTTCAAGAGGTACTACAGCAGTTAGTCCTAATGACAATAAGCGGTTATATTCCTTGTCTACGTCTTCAACT
>JBDLIC010000017.1:0-33414 GCA_039715075.1 Nitrospirota bacterium | reverse complement strand
ACTCTGTGATTGTTGAGGAAAACTACAAAATATCTGATTATCGAAGAAAGGGATTCTTTCAAACTACCGCGCCAGCGGTTTAGTTCAACTTCAACTTATAGAGGTTTTATAACAGCCATATTGATCGCTGATTTCAACTGGTAATCAACAAAATCCACTCAGGAGCCTGCGATTACCCTCAAACATCTCACAGAGGAGGGCAAACTTCATTTTTACAAGCGGTTATGTACCATGGGACGTAACACGTAGAAAGCAGAGACTATTATAGGGTAAAGAATTCTTATACTTGTGGGATGTGGTGTCACCTTCTTGATGCCGGATTTCAACTTTACAAGCTAGAAGAAATCATTTCCCCCGCGCATTCCTCGTCAGATACCCAGCAACCCAGCCTTCCTTACACCGCTTGTCAACCACCTTCAGCCAGTCCCCCCTTTTTGATGTTACGAAAAGAAAATCACCCCGCTGCAGGGTTGTTACCACCGTATCCCTGGGTGCAGGCTGTCTTCTCATATTCAACGTGTCGCTGTTTACCTGGACTATGTGATCTTGAGCATCCATGTCCAATGTATATTTAAAACATTTCCTGGTGTATTGAATAAATCGAGATATGCGTTTTGACTTTTCTTCCAGATGGATTATATCAATTTTCCTGCAATTTTTTTTGATACAAATCGATTCAGCATTCCAGATCATACCTTTTACCTCATACCCTGCTCGTGCACAGTAATCTTCCCTGTCTTCCTCTTCATACAATGACAACTCACCGGATATCTCCTGAATAGACCTCTTTATTTTTGTTTCAATGACCGCAACGATTTCATCATACAGCTTGGTTCCCTTCAGCCAGTAGAGCTGGTCAAAGAGAAAGAAATTCTTTATCGCAAGGGCCTTGTCGCAATAATCCATGGCCTTCAGTCCTTTTTTGATCATCCTTGCCAATGCCTCATGCTCTGAAGGGGTGGCTTTGTATTTCTGTGTCACCGACATGCAATGGATCATATAAAGAGCCTCATCCTTCCTGTTATGCTTGTCATTGAAATAGTTGTCCACCCAGCCTTTGACAGTCCCGCAGGCAAAGCTGCTGCCTGCTGATAAAGAGAACATAATAATGATCAAAATTTTTAATGAATGTTTAGTCAATAATTTCATGATAAACCTCTGACAGTATAATGTGACAGTATAAGTTTACATATTTCACCCAGAACATGCTTAATGCAAACATCATGCCATAAACCCGTTAAAGGAAAAATTGAAATCGTTGAGTACCGTAAGAAATCGCTGACTCCAAGACCGCAACAATATTCACGATAACTTCAACTTCTAAATGAAATCCAGCCAGACTTAGAAATGCTCTCTTTCAAATGGTAATTAACAATTTTTTAATTCATCTATTTTTGCATTTCTGAACGAGTCGATTATATTTATCATATATTTTCAATAGCTTGCCCTAGCCTTCTTAAAGTCTTTTCTCTACCAAGAACATCCACCACTTCGAATATCCCCGGGCTCTGCGTGACGCCTGTTAATGCCACACGGACAGGCTGTGCAAGTTTGCCAAGCTTAACATCATGCTTCTCAACAATAGCCCTGAAAAGCTTCTCAATCTCCTCTTCCGTAAATTCATCCATCGAACTCATTCCTTCTTTCAGCTCAACTAAAAGATCACGACTTTTTTCATTCAGGAACTTTTTCTTCGCCTTTGCATCATACTCAATCTCTTCCGCAATATAGTAACGCAGCGAACCTGCAAGCTCGATCAATGTTTTTGATCTCTCTTTTAACGTATCTATTGCCCTTGACAGCCAGGCCCTGTCCGGAGATTCCCCTTCCGCAACAATGCCTTCTTTTATAAGAAAAGGCATAACAAGCTCCGCAAGTTTTTCAGAAGAAGAATTAATTATATACTGACTGTTCAGCCAGAGTAGCTTCTCAGGGTTAAATACAGCAGCGGCCTTACCGACATTCTCAAAAGAGAAATACTTTATCAGCTCTTCCCCTGTAAATATCTCCTGGTCGCCGTATGACCAGCCGAGCCTAACGAGATAATTTATGAGGGCTTCAGGCAGGTAACCCATATCATAATATGCCATCACAGAAGTGGCGCCATGCCTCTTTGAAAGCCTTGCCTTGTCAGAACCGAGTATCATCGGCAGATGGGCGAATTTTGGTACCTCGTATCCGAACGCATTATACAGCTGAATCTGTCTAGGGGTATTGTTGAGATGATCGTCACCTCTGACTACATGCGTTATGTTCATATCAACGTCATCGACAACAACAGTCAGGTTATATGTCGGTGTCCCGTCAGACCTCTGTATGATAAGGTCATCGAGCTGATCGTTTTCAAACGTCACCATCCCCCTGATCATGTCATCAACAACAGTTATGCCTTCCTGCGGCATCCTGAACCTGACAACAGGGTCCACCCCCTCAGCAGGCTCTTTAAGGTTTCTGCACTTGCCATTATACTTCAGCGCCCGGCCCTCGACCATGGCCTCTTTCCGCCTTGTCTCAAGCTCCTCAGGGGAACAGAAGCAGTGATACGCCTTTCCTTCAGCCATAAGTTTATCCACGTACTTACTGTAAATATCAAATCTGTCGGTCTGCCTGAAAGGGCCCTCATCACATTCAAGGCCGAGCCATTTCATTCCATCAATAATTGCATCAATGTACTCGTCTGTAGAGCGTGTCCTGTCAGTGTCCTCAATCCTTAAAACAAACGTGCCGTTATTATGTTTCGCATACAGCCAGTTAAAAAGCGCTGTCCTGGCCCCGCCAATATGAAGGAACCCCGTAGGGCTGGGAGCAAAACGCACTCTGATTTTCTCAGTCAAAATTGCCTCCTGTTTTTAAGATACGTATTTCAATACATCACAGAGAAAATTGAAAAATCCCCCTAAATCCCCCTTTTCCAAAGAGGGACTACATCTATCTGTTACCCTGACCTTTCCTGAAACCTTGCTCTGCTTGCAGTTTTCTCCCCCCTTTAGCAAAGGGGGGCAAGGGGGGATTTTCTAATTCGATTTTTTATTATCATTTTCGATTATTATAAGCCTTAATATATTTTCTGTCTTACCGGTCACCTTAAAGCGGTCGTCCGCCCTGTATCCGGCAATCCATATAATATCATTTTCTGATAAAACTATAGGCACCCTGTCCCTCTCATCTCTCGGGACCTTTTCATCAACAAAGAAATCCTGCAGTTTCTTCCTCTTCCCGAATCCGGACGGGTAGAAGAAATCCCCCTCGAACCTCGGCCTGATTTTCAATGGAAATCTGACGGCATCGGCATCAAACAGGGCTTCAGTCTTTCCATCAGTCTCCTGTTGCAATTCCGCATCAACAACAGCTTTCAACCTGATCCCCGCTTCCCTGATCTGAACTTCAGAGGACGGTTGGAGCTCATATTCACCAATTCGGGCCGGCTCTTCCGTTGAAATTTTCAGCAGTGAATAATCCTTTATGACCCTTATGCCCTTTGGCAGATCAAGCCTGTCGCCGGACCTGCCCTTTTTTATAAGTTTCATAATATCTTCAACATGCACAAAATCAATTCCCCTGAGGCCTTTTACCGCATCAATGGCCCGCCTCAGGACACGCCTTAAAACCGGCTTTTCTATTGTCCCGAGAGGTACCAGGAACAGCTCAATGGAGCTGTCGCTTTTCCTGCTTATAAGCCTCATCAATGTTTTTGTGACAACAATCTCAAGATAATCATCTTCCTCTCTTATGATATCTGCTGTGCGGCATATATCATGTATCACTGACGGGTTTCTGGTTTTAATCTCATCCATAAATTTAAGTCTTATCCAGTTCCTGAAGTAGTCTTCCTTGAGGTTCGAAGAATCAACGACATAATTTAGAGACGATTCATGAATCGCCCTTACATCACTGATGAAATCCTCTATTTCCTTTCTTGAACAATCAATAAGCGGCCTGATTATTTCGGACCGGACCGGCGGTATTCCTGAAAGCCCTTTCCTGCCCGAGCCCCTTAAAAGTCTCATCAGAACAGTCTCTGCCTGGTCATCGGCATTATGCCCGAGAACGATTTTCGAAGCACCGACCTGATTAGCCATCTCTTCATATACCCTGTATCTCAGCTCCCTGGCTGCCTGCTGTACATTAGACCCCTTATCTCTCACATATGTCCTGACATCAACTGACCTGGAGTAAAAATCTATCTGCCGGTCATCACAAAACCTTTTGCAAAAATCTATCTCCCCTTTAATCTCGTCCGGTCTCAGGCCATGGTCAATATAGACAGCGCTAAGGGAGAGATTAAATTCCGTTTTTAGTCTGTCCATGACTATGGCCAGACAGACAGAATCAGGGCCGCCTGACAGACCGATCAGGACATGATCTTTGCCGGAAAGCATTGAATATCCAAGAATAGTTTTATGTACTTTTTGAATTAGATCCATAAGCAGTTTAATTATACTTAAAAAGAATTACGAATTACGAATTATGAACTATAAAATTGAAAGCGCAGATATCTGTTTTAATTCGTAATTCGAAATTCGTAATTGAATAATTTATATGCAATTCTATAATCAAATATATATAATAATAACTCGCAAATTGATATACCTAGTTCCCTGAATTTATTATGCACGACTTTAAATACAAAAAATCTGAACTGTACGCCGAAGACGTACCTGTTAGAAAAATCGCCGAAAAGGTCGGAACGCCTTTTTACGTTTACAGCCACAAAACCCTTATCCGTCATCTCAGCGCTTACATGGAGGCATTCGACAGCCAGCAGCATACAATATGCTTTGCGCTGAAAGCCAACCCGAACAGTGCTGTCCTGAGACTGCTTGCCAAGCACGGCTGCGGCGCAGACGTTGTTTCAGGCGGGGAGCTCTATCTTGCCCGTAAAGCAGGCATACCTTCCAGTAAGATTGTTTACGCAGGCGTAGGTAAAACAGAGACAGAGATTATCCAGGCGCTGAAGTCCCGCATTCTCATGTTCAACATTGAATCATCCGATGAAATGATGGCAATTGACAGAATTGCCGGATCACTAAAAGTAAAAGCACCCATAGCTCTCAGGGTCAATCCGGATATTGATCCAAAGACCCATCCCTATATCTCAACGGGATTAAAGGAGAGTAAATTCGGCATCCCGATTGAAGAAGCCCTCGAAAATTACAAGCTGGCAAGGGAGCTTCCGAACCTCAAAATACTCGGTATACATAAACATATAGGATCTCAGATCACAACAATACAGCCGTTTGTCGATGCACTGAAAAAGGTCATTATACTTGCGCATACATTAAAATTGCACGGAATAAATATCAGGCATCTTGATATGGGCGGAGGTCTCGGAATACCGTATAAATATGAGCACCCTCCCCGTCCGCAAGAGCTGTCAAAGGCCATATTGCCTTTGCTTGAGGGGACAAATTTAAATCTTATCCTTGAACCCGGAAGGTCTATTGCAGGCAATGCCGGAATATTTGTCTCAAAAGTTCTTTATCTCAAGAAACATCCCCAAAAAGAGTTTGTCATTGTTGATGGCGGAATGAACGACCTCCTGAGGCCGACCCTGTATAATGCGTTTCACAGCGTACTGCCTGTAAAAAAGAATAACCGCAAAAAAGTCCTGTCCGATATTGTTGGGCCCATATGCGAATCCGGAGACTTCCTTGCAAAAGACAGGGAGCTCAACCGTTTATTGCAGGGTGACCTGCTCGCTGTCATGAGCTCGGGTGCATATGGTTTCTCGATGAGTTCAAATTACAACAGCAGGCCCAGAGTAGCGGAAGTTCTGGTCAAGGGCAAGGAGTTCTTTTTAATCCGTGAACGGGAAACACATAAAGACCTGGCCAAAGGCACAAGGATCCCGGACTTCCTGAAGTAACGAAAGACATATTTAATGAAAATCCATTTCACAAAAATGCACGGCCTTGGAAATGATTTCATCATTATTGATGACAGGGCGTCCAAATTAAGAAAGGCCCCTGCCCTCTCAAAAACAATCTGTGACCGCAGGGTCGGCATAGGCGCTGACCAGGTACTGCTCCTGCGCCGTTCCAGAAAAGCAGATTTCAAAATGCTCATTTTCAATTCAGACGGGTCAGCGGTCGAAATGTGCGGAAACGGAATTCGGTGTCTGGCAAAATATATATGGGACAACAAACTTGCCCCTTCATCAAAAAGAAAGAAGCAGGACCCGGAAATTCTCGCAATAGAGACCCTGGCCGGCATCATATACCCTGAAAAGTCGGATTCATTGGTCAGGGTTGATATGGGAGAGCCTGTGCTGGAAGGAAAAGACATCCCGGTAAAAATTAAGGGGCAGGTAATGAACCATTCCCTTAAGATCAAAGACAGGACTTTCAGGATCACCTGTGTATCAATGGGAAACCCACATGCAGTAATTGTCACAAAAAATGTCGACTCATTTCCTTTGCATAATTATGGACCAATTATTGAAAACCACCGCCTCTTTCCGAACAGGACAAATGTTGAATTTATTGAAGTATTGAGCCGGAGCAGTATTAAAATGAGAGTATGGGAACGGGGTGCAGGTGAGACCATGGCATGCGGTACAGGTGCATCTGCTGTCGGCGTAGCCTCATTTCTGCTGGGTCTGACCAAACGGAATGTTACTGCCCATCTGCCCGGCGGCAAACTGAAAATCAACTGGTCCGCAAAAGACAACCACGTATATATGACGGGGCCGGCTGTGAAGGTTTATGAAGGAACAATGGAAATATAAACAAAAGGGTTCAAGGGGTCGAGGATTCGAGGGGTCAAGTGAAAAAGACAAAAAAACCATGGAATATAATATTAACCTTGAAAATCTTAAATGTTACATCCCCTTTTTTCTCACTGGAATCCTTGAACCCTCGACCCCTTGAACCCTTTTTTTAATAATATGAAAATCAAGTGCCCTACATGCAGAAACAGAACAGAATGGACAGACAATCCATATAGACCTTTTTGTTCCGAAAGATGTAAACTAATTGACCTCGGAGCATGGGCATCCGGAGATTACAAAATAGAAAGCATGCTTGAGGATGAATCAGGAGAGGTATCTTCAGAAGGAGACATATAAAATGCTTAACATGATTGTATCAGGCGCTTCCGGCAGAATGGGGAGCCGTATTATTGCACTGTCTCAGGACATAGAAGAGTTAAAACTCGTTGGAGCGCTGGAAAGGAGTGACTCATCGGACAGGGGTAAAGATATCGGGGAAGTGATCGGCCTTGGCAAACTTGGTGTAAATATAACCGATAATGTTAATGACATCTCCGGTAAAATAAATGTGCTTATTGATTTTTCTTCACCTTCTGCCACAGTGAAATGTCTTCAATCGATTTCAGGTGACCCGATCCCTGTGGTCATAGGAACAACCGGTTTCAGCAAAGATGAAACCGAATACATCAAATTATACGCACAGAACACGCCCTGCGTTTTCGCGCCAAATATGAGCGTCGGCGTAAACCTGCTTCTGAAAGTGCTGTCGGACATAGCAAAGGTTACCGGAGACGACTATGACGTTGAAATAGTCGAAGCCCACCACAGGCTGAAG
The DNA here is from genome assembly GCA_039715075.1 of Nitrospirota bacterium. Classification (GTDB taxonomy): domain Bacteria; phylum Nitrospirota; class Thermodesulfovibrionia; order UBA6902; family UBA6902; genus JBDLIC01. The sequence goes on along the minus strand of JBDLIC010000017.1, from coordinate 25,870 downwards.
AAAGACGCCCCTTCCGGGACAGCCATGAAAATGGCACAGGTCCTGGCAGCTTCACTTGGCAGAAGCCTTGATGACAATGCTGTTTACGCCAGGCACGGACTGATCGGAGAACGGTCGAAAAAGGAGATAGGGATACAGACTGTCAGGGCTGGTGATATAGTTGGAGAACATACAGTACTGTTCGGCGGCCTCGGAGAGAGGATAGAGATAACCCATAAGGCATCAAGCAGAGATACTTTTGCCAGAGGGGCCCTGAAAGCCGCTCAGTGGGTCCATAAACAGACCCCGGGGCTTTATGACATGCAGGATGTTTTAGGACTGAAATAAAGATATTAGTTATATGTTATAAGCGCAGTGTGCTGCTACAACTAAAAACTAATAACATTTTATGCCAGCGCAACATTTCCCTGCAGAATAATATCAACAACATCCGGATCAAACTGGGTGCCGGAATTACTGCTTAATTCATGCATAACCCTGTCAGTTGAAAGCGCATCCCTGTAAGACCTGGCACTCGTCATTGCATCATAAGCATCCGCTACAACGACTATTCTCGCTGAAAGCGGGATCTCTTCACCCTTAATCCCCTCGGGATAGCCTTTACCGTCATACCTTTCATGATGGTGGAGAATGACCGGAACCGCATCTTCAAGAAAAGGTATTGACTGAACAATCCTGACACCGATAGCAGGGTGTTTCTTTATCTCTTCATATTCGTCAGCCGTTAAACGTCCATTTTTTCTGAGGATGTTTTCTTCAATGCCTATTTTCCCTATATCATGAATCGATGCCGCATGCTCAATCTCTTTTATCGTCGTATCCTTGACCCCCATCGCGTTCGCAAGTGAATTCGAAAGCTGGGCAACACGGTTTGAGTGATTATAGGTATAACGGTCTTTTGCATCAATGGTAAGGATCAGGGCCTTAACAGTACCCTCATAGCATGTCATAATATTATTCCTGGCCATGTTCACCTGTTCTTCAAGGTATGATGTCTTGAACAACAGCTTGTCCCGCTCCTGCTTCAAACAGGTATTAGTACGTCTCTTTTCAAGTCCCTTGCCCACTACGAGCATTACATCATCCTTGTCAAAGGGCTTAATCAGGTAATCAAACGCCCCGAAGCGTATGGCATCTCTCGCCGTGTCCAGGCTGGCATATGCGGTCAATAAAATGACCTCTGTATCGGGATATTTTTTCTTTATCTCCTGCAGGGCCGTTATCCCGTCCATCTTCGGCATTTTTATGTCCATCACAATCAGGTCCACAGGGTCCCGCTCCATCATGTCCAGGCCTTCAAGCGCCCCTGATGCAGTATATACATCATACTGGTCTTTTAATACCATCCTTATCGATTCCCTCGGCGCCAGCTCGTCATCAATTACAAGAATTTTCTCCATACTGTCCACGAATAAGTCCTCCCTTGACTGAAAGAGTGTCGTTCCCTGAATAAAATACAGGCAATGAAATAATAAAGATATTAAGAGAATCTTCGCTCCTGATATCCAGAGTTCCGCCATGTCCTTTAATGATTTTATGGCATATAGGGATATTAAGCTCTGATCCCAGATTATCGAATGCCGGAAGTGGCCTTAACTGCTCCTGGTCTTCTCCTTCCATGGGAATCCCGCCGCTGTATTTTATCGCAATATCAGCATAGGGGATATCATCATCTCTTACATTAATCGTCATTTTCATTGATGTGCCGTCAGGCGTTTTATCAATAATATTTAAGGCAAGATAATAAACCGCCTTTGTCAACTGTTTTTTATCGGCATTAACATGAAACGGCCTGTTGGAAAGTTTCATGAAAAACCTGTGAGTATCAGGTATGTTCCTCGAAATAAAATCCGCTATTCCGGTCATCAGCTCATTCAGGTCTTCTTTGCCGAAGTTATAATCCTGGGTACTCGAAAAAGCGACAAGTTTATCAATTAAAATATCCAGCTTTTTGATTGACTGGCTTACAGTCGAAATAAAAAAGTTTTTCAATTCATCATCGGTAAATTTTTCATTCAGAAGCTGTGTGTATGTCTGGATTGAGGTCAGGGGATTTCTTACCTCATGGGCTATCTTTGCAATCAGGTTATTTACCATCTTGAGGTCATCAGCCATTTTCTTCTGTTCTTTTATCTTCCTGGAATCTGAAAGGTCGGAAAAAATAATACCTGCACCAATCGGCTTCCGGTGTTCATCAAGGAGTCTGTAGCTGTTTATCCCCAGAGGCAATGCAGGCGAACTTACCACAACTTCATGACGTTTGTAAGAAGTGCCTTTCAGCATAGTCTCATACAGCAGGTCCCCCAGCGGAGACGGCAGGTCTTTTAAGTCATGACCTTTCATGCTGTCAGGCTCCAGCTTAAGGATATCAGATGCCTGCTGGTTAAATATTGTAACTTTACCCCCCCTGTCAATAGCGATCATCCCGCTGCTCATACTCGAAATCAGGTTATTGGTAAACTCCTTCTGGTACCACATCTTGTGATAAAGGTCTATGTCCTTTACAGCAGCTGCAAGGTAATTACACAGAACGTAAATGATCTCGAGCTCCTCAATGTAAAAAGGCTCTTCCGTAATTTTCGTGTCAATATTAAAAATGCCTATAAGCTTCCCTTTGTACATCATCGGGAAGGAAACAACGCACTGTAAAAGATCCATCTCGTTCCCGATTCTGATAGATTTTGAATCATTAAAGGCAACCGGTTTATGTATAATACGACCGGTCCTCTTCAGGGACTGCACAAGTTCACTGTCAAGTGCCAGCATAAGGTTTCCGGCAATGACCGGATCGAGCCCATAGTCGGTTTTGACCCGAAAACCGTCCTTGTCCTTGAGCATTACGGACATCCTGCTGACGCGGGCAATCTCCATTACTGAGTCAACAAAATGATCAAAGAGTTTCTGCATGTCAAAATTCACCGAAAGCATCTTGGCAAAATTGACAATTATCTTCTCCTGGGGATACCTGCCTCCTGAAACAGGATCAGCGCTGCCCGTAACTCTGTCAGATTTTTTTCTTTCATACACCTGTTCCGGCATGGAGGCGGCCCTGTTCCGGGACTGGAGGAGCAGTCTTACTTCACTCTGCAGTTTCTGTTTTTCAATTGCACGCTCAACCATAACAGGAAGACCTTCTCTCAGCGATTCAATTGAAATGGAATCATAGACACTTTCAGGCAGACTGGCGGGTCCGGAGACAGCCGGTTTGTCTGCCACTAATAAAAGGGCCTTGCCGTTATCAAGTATGCCTAAAAAATCCTCCAGATGTGAAAGTTGGTGGGATACTGTATCTATTAAAAGAAGATTAAGAGGTATGTTACTGTAAAGGTCCTCAAGTTCTTCAACAGTCCTTAAGGGATATATAGTGTACTTTCCGAGTATACTCTTTACTTCATCTATGATTTCATCCCGGTTACTCAGTAATGCCAGAATTTCCATTTGCCGTGTTTTTCCTTAATAATATTTACAGACAGAAAAAGCTGATTTAAAGTGTTCTTTTTTAACAGCTCACGCCAACATCATGTGCGGGCAGAGTAACAGTAAAGGTCGTCCCTTTTGCAACCCTGCTCTTCACTTTTATTTTCCCGCCGTGGTCTTCAATGATCTTTTTGCTTATGGCCAGTCCGATCCCCATACCCATCTCTTTTGTTGTTACAAAGGGGTCGAATATTTTATCCAGTTCATCCTGGGGTATGCCTTCCCCGGAGTCGGTAATAGCAATGTCAATATTTTTTCCGTTCGGGCTCACATCCACAATCAATACCCCTTCTCCGTTCATTGACTGGCAGCCATTGTTGATAATGTTTACAAAAGCGTGTTTTAATTTCTCAGAATTGCCGGACAGGCTGAAACCATTACCGTCATACTGTTTTTCAATACTTATCGGTTTCTCTTCAAACTCAAGACGGTTCCTCACGTAATCCACTGTTTCATCGAGGACCATAGTTACATCAAAGTCATTGATTCCAGGAGATGTTTTCTTTTGTGAAAAATCCAGGAGGTCCTCGATCAGTCCGTTGATCCTATCTATCTCGGATAGAACTATCTTAGAAAACTTGTTCCTGAATTCAGGATCATTATATTTTTCCGGTATGAGCTGGGCAAAGGTCTTCAACGACGTCAGGGGGTTTCTTATCTCATGCGCAAAGGTTGCGGACATCATGCCAATGGAAGCAAGCTTTTCAGTATGTATTTTTTCACTGTACAATTTCGCATTCTTAATAGCAATTGACATCTGGTCGGAAATTGTATTCAGGAGATTTATATCTTCCCTGGTAAATCTATCTCCCGTTGTTTTTTCTCCGAGGCACATTAAAAGGGTAAGTTTCTTATCAACAAATACCGGGACCATGGTTTCACAGCTTAATATCTCAAGTTTGTCCCTGATACGTTCGACCGCATCCTGTTCAAGAACAGCATCATTTTGCGACAGTTCTTTTTTTATAATGATATCATCGGAAGATTTAAGCAGCTTAACGATATCAGACCGCCTTCCTATACTGACTTTATGGCCGTCATTATCATCATGTTCATAATGTTCCAAACTTTTGCCGCGGCTGCAATTAGTATAGACAATCTCATATCCGCCCCTTGGAACGACAAACATGATGCAGATGTTTTTTAAATTCAGGGTAGAAAAAATACTGTCTCCGACAAAGACGCATATTTCGTTTAGTTCGAAAATTGAAGCCAGGCTCTGACTGACTTTTCTGACCGTGGAATAGTAGTCATATTTTTTCTTGTATAGAAATTCAGAAAAAAAGCCATATATTTTATTTTTTATAGGTTTCAGAGTATAGACAGAAATTTTAGTCTTTTTTCTCTTCATAAGGTTCTGTTCAGGTTTGTTTAAAATAATCCATAATCTTTTTATAAAGAAATTATTTTAGCATTAAATATATTAATAGTGTCCTAATTATTAACAAAATACCCAATAAAAATCAAGCATTATTACATGTTTAAGATTTTATACCGTATAAATCATTGTCTGTTTATCCGGCCGGATCTTCACTTTATCAGGTTATATGTATTATATTAGTAGCATAACTAATGAATAAAAGAGGATAAGTGTATGAAATGTAAAGACTGTCAAGGTAAACTCAGTTTAAAAATTGGTTGAAAGAGTGTTGAACTGCGCTGCATGGACTGCAGCAAATCATACTCTATCGAAGAATATAGTGATAAGATGGACGCAAAATCCTGGGAACAATTATCCAGCAGGCAGTGTAACAGAGTTTAATTCCTGTTGAATTAACTATCTTTTAATCTTTCATCCCTTATTTATTACAATTTTTCTTTGCCCGGCTATTGACAATTAAAAGCCTTATTAACTATTATGTTATGTTATATTTAATTCGCCGTAAAAATTGAGAGGTAATATGAAAACACTATTTGCTAAAAATACAGACGTTGACAGGAAGTGGCATGTAATAGATGCTGACGGCCTTGTAGTCGGCAGGCTCGCATCCAGAGTTGCCATGGTACTCAGGGGCAAAAACAAACCAATATTCACTCCGCATACAGATACAGGTGATTTTGTCGTTATCATTAATGCAGAGAAGATCCGCTTTACAGGCCGGAAGATGGACCAGAAAGCATACTATCACCACTCAGGTTTTCCAGGGGGTATCAAAAAGGCAATTGCAAAGGATATCATGAAAGACTACCCTGAAAGAATTATTATTTCAGCTGTCAAAGGAATGCTTCCTAAAAATACACTCGGCAGACAACAGCTGAGCAAACTGAAAGTCTACCGGGGAGCGGAACATCCTCATCAGGCACAGAACCCTGAAGTCTTAGACCTGAAAATTAAATAAGGAGTTATAAAATATGGCAGACATTGAATATAATGCAACAGGCAGAAGAAAAGAATCTATCGCCCAGGTATTTCTTAAACCAGGGACCGGCAATATAATAATTAATAAAAAAACACTTGATCGGTTTTTCCCTTATGAAACCATGAAGATGATCGTACAGCAGCCCCTGAACGTTGTCGCTGTTAACGGCAAATATGACATTACCGTCAGAGTCAAGGGTGGCGGATTCAGCGGCCAGGCTACTGCAATAAGGCACGGTATATCCAGGGCGCTTGTCGCACTCAACTCTGACTTCAGGGGAAAGCTGAAAAAAGAAGGCCTCCTCACGAGAGACCCAAGGGTTGTCGAGCGGAAGAAGTACGGTCAAAAGGGTGCAAGAAAGCGCTTCCAGTTCTCTAAGAGATAATCACTTCAGTAATCTCAAAGACTATAATTTCTCTTTTCAGAGGCAGTCGAATTTTGCGTCTTGAGATTATAATTCTGAAATCTCAAATCCCAAACAACCAAATAAATATATAACTATTTTTTAAATATTTTTATTTCAGGTATAATTTCGTATGCTAAAAGTCGCTATATTAGGTGGAAGCGGTTACGCAGGAAGTGAGCTTCTGAGACTCCTGCTCTCCCATCCGGATGTTAAAGTTACAGCTGTCACATCAGAACGTTCGGCAGGGCTGCCGGTTTCCGATGTGTTTCAGAACTTCAGAAATACCGACTTGAAATTCGAGTCCATGAAGGTTGAATCTCTTGTTAAAAAAGCTGACCTTTTCTTTCTCTGTCTTCCACACAAAGCATCGCAGGAAGCAGTAGCTTTTTTCTACGGTGCAGGGAAAAAAGTTATAGACTTTTCAGCGGACTACAGGATTAAAAACCGCAAAATATACGAGAAATGGTACAGTACACCCCATTCATTCGCCCATCTGCTGAAAAAGGCCGTTTACGGGCTTCCTGAACTACACAGGGACAGGATCAAAGATTGCTCGCTGGTCGCAAATCCCGGCTGTTATCCAACAAGCTCAATACTCGGTCTTGCACCGATCATAGGGGAAAGCTTCATAGATTCCGGCTCAGTAATTATCGATTCAAAGTCAGGCACATCCGGTGCAGGGAGGAATCCAGCACAGCAGTTGATGTTCTGCGAAGTTAATGAATCGATCAAAGCGTATTCCATAACGATGCATCGCCATACTCCTGAAATTGAACAGGAGTTAAGTTTCTTATCAAACAGGAACATTAAATTAATATTCACACCGCACCTTGTCCCGATGGACAGGGGTATCCTCAGCACTATTTATGTACGCTTGAGCAAAAAAACAAGTCTCCAGAATATACAGAAGATATACAGGAATTTTTATCGTAAAGAACCCTTCGTAAGAGTTCTAAATAATGGTGTATATCCTGCCACAAAACATGTCAGGGGCAGCAACTTTTGTGATATATCGGTATTTCTTGATAAACGTGCAGGAAACGAGCATACATTAATTATAGTAAGCGCAATTGACAATCTTTTAAAGGGAGCATCCGGCCTTGCTGTTCAGAACATGAATATCATGTATGGTTTTGAGGAAACAGCAGGACTTACCTCCTCCCCTCCTTCTCCATAATGAAAGGAGCTCACGGCAGCAGTCCGCTTTCCGTGCCAGGATTTAAATTCTCCGGCATTTCATCCGGAATAAAAGCCTCCGGAGAAAAGGACCTTGCACTGATTTATTCTGAATCACCGGCTGTTACTGCAGGGGTTTTCACAAAAAACAAAGTCAAGGCAGCACCCTTAAAAATTGCTATCGAGCACATCGCCTCCAGAAAAGGGCAGGCTGTCATAATCAACAGCGGTAATGCAAACGCATGTACTGGAGACCGCGGGCTTAAGGACGCAATGTCTGTTATTGCAGACACAGCTGAACAGCTGGACATATCCCCTGAGCTCGTTTATGCCGCATCTACAGGAATTATCGGGAGGCCTTTGCCAGTGCACAAGATAAAGAGCGCCGTGCCCGGGCTGATAAAAAATCTTTCCACTTCCTATATCGAAAAGGCTGCAGCCGCAATTATGACAACAGACACCTTTCCAAAGATATATTCGAAAAAAATAAAAATCGGTAAGGACACAGGAACAATAGCCGGCATCGTAAAGGGCGCAGGCATGATATGTCCTGACATGGCAACAATGCTCTGTTTTCTGGTAACCGATATCGCGATAACACCCGGAGCTCTCGACCGGGCCCTCAGAGAGGCTGTAGATCAGTCTTTTAACAGACTGGCGATCGATAATGACATGAGCACGAATGATACCGTAATGATAATGGCCAACGGTTTCCTGAAAAACAAAGCTATGACAAAAAGGTCCTTACCCTATAAGAAATTCCAGCACACGCTGAATGATATTGCCTATAACCTGGCCAAAATGATTGCCCTGGATGGAGAGGGAGCAACAAAGCTGATTGAAGTGATCGTTAAACGCGCCAATACCGCAGCTGATGCAAAAAAAGCCGCCCATGCTGTTGCTCAATCAATGCTCGTAAAAACAGCAGTATATGGAAACGACCCGAACTGGGGAAGGATTATAGCAGCGGTTGGTTATTCAGGCATTGAACTGGATGAACGGAAAATTAGTATCAGTATAAATAAAACCAGACTGTTCCACAGGGGAGAAGGAACTAACAGGGAAAAGTCCGCGCATAAAGGGCTTGCCGGCAAGGAAATAATTATCACCATTGATCTTGGAGCCGGCAAAGAATCCGCCAATGCACTGACATGTGATTTGACAGAAAAATATATAGATATTAACGCACATTACACAACTTAACTGCTTATTAAACTATTGGACTTTTGGAGTATCATCATGGATAAGCTGACTTTTTTATAATATTCCAATTCTCCATTACTCCAGTTTTTTGGTAAAGGACTCTGTTTTTTTTAGAGCAAACTGGAAATATTTATTTAAATACTTGACACAATGACAGAACTCCTTTATTTTAAAGTATATACAATTAATTAAAAGGGAGAATTGAACATGAAAAAAACAGCTGTTTTTATATCTGTACTGATCGTCCTCATTGTTATTTCCTTAATTTCAATAAACAACACTTTCTCCTTACAGGTTCCGCAAAAGTATCAAGAACCTGAAGAGCATATTGTCATTAAATTCGATACACTGTGGGACATTTCTGATTCCAAATTGCAGGACCCCTTTCTCTGGCCCAAATTATGGAATTATAATCCCCACATTGAAAATCCTGATCTCATTTACCCGGGGACCAAAATACTGATACCATCCAGAGAAGAACTAATGAGCATTCCTGCCAAAACAGTTAAAAAGATAACGAAAAGAAAAAAACGCAAGAAGAAGAAAAAAGAATCTGAAGCAATATTTATATTTAAAGAAAAAGAGAAACAAAAACATATCGTTACTAAGGAAGCCTTCATTTCAAGCGGATGGATAGCAGCGGACTTTACTCCTGTTGGTGAAATTGCCTACGCACCAATGAACCGAAGCATAGTAGGTAAAGGTGACACTGTGTATCTGAATTTTTCAAAAAAATCTGATTATATTCCTGTAGATCCCTCAGGCATCCCTTCTCTGGCAGTTGGCAGCGGAATGAGCAAAAAATATCACAATAAGTTCTTTACTGTGAGATTCATTAAAACAGTAAAGCATCCCGTATCCGGCAATATTCTGGGGCGTCAATTACGTATAACAGGTGTGATTGAACTCGTTGGATCTGACAATAATATGCCAAAGGCAACTATAAAACAATCCTTTGAACATGTCGAGATAGGTGAAAAACTCCTTCCGTTTAAAGAAATGGAGCCCCCCCTTATTCCTGACTCAGTAAGAAATCCGCGTATGATAGGTTATGTTGTAGAGACATATACAAACTCCAGTGTATCAGGTAAAGGAGACATCATATTCCTTGACAAGGGACAGGATGACGGACTTGCAATAGGTGATGTTTTTTCTGCACTGGATGACCCGCCTGTAGAAAGACCTATCGGTAAAATCCAGATCGTATCGCTACAGCCGACCACATCTGCCGCACTCATTCTGAACAGCAGCCAGGAGGTCTCCATTGGATCAAAGTGGGGCAACAAGTAAAAATTAAAGATTAGAAAAGCAATAAAAAAGCGGAAATTTCTTCAATGAAGTTTCCGCTTTTTTATTGCAATTATATTTTTTTATGTACTTACAAGTGTCTTTAGGGCCTTGAGCCTGCTGGGGTGTTTCAGTTTCCTCAGTGCCTTTGCTTCAATCTGTCTTACTCTCTCCCTGGTTATTGTAAGATGCCGTCCTACTTCTTCCAGTGTATGATCTCTGTCAACGCCTATACCGAACCTCATCCTTATGACCTTTTCTTCCTTGGGAGTTAAAGTACCCAGTACCTTCTTGATATACCCGGATATTTCCTTGTCCTCGGCATCATTGTAAGGAGATGGGCTGTTCTTGTCACCAATAAAATCCTCCAGTTCCGTGTCTTCATCACCAACCGGAGTCTGCAGGGCAATCGGGTCCTGGATTGCTCTGAAAACTTCTTCGACTTTTCTTGGGGGCACGGACAGCTTTTTTGCTATCTCATCATCAGAAGGCTCCCTGCCGAGTTCCTGTGTCAGTTCTCTCGAGGCCTTTGTGACCCTGTTATAAAACTCCATCATATGGACAGGCACCCTTATAGTCTTTGTCTGGTCAATTAGCGCCCTCGTGATGGCCTGCCTTATCCACCAGGTTGCGTATGTACTAAACTTAAATCCCTTTTCATATTTAAATTTATCAACTGCCTTCATAAGACCGATGTTGCCCTCCTGAATAAGATCAAGAAGCGGCAGCCCTCTTCCAACATAGTTCTTGGCAATATTTACCACAAGCCGGAGGTTTCTTGTGATCAGTTCATTCTTTGCCTCAAGGACAAAGGCCTGTACCCTGCTTATTCTGCCCCACATTGCAACCATATGTTCAACCTTGAGGCCAACCTCTGATTCTATTCTCTTAAATTCCCTCTGCACCCGGTCAGCAAGATCTTCCATCTGGGACAGCTGTAACCCCCTTACCCTTTTCTTGCCTTTTTCATTCTTAATAAACAATTTCAGGCTTTTGAGAGAACCTCCGTATCTGCTCAGTTCAATGTTTAAGGGTTCAACGGTCCTTACCATAATATCGAGCTCGATCAGGGTTAAATCAGTCACAATGACCGTACGCTCTTCATCTTCCATTTCCGCAAGTTCTTCTTCCGTAAACTCACCTTCAAATCTCTTTGTCAGCTTCAGGGGCCTCAAAATTTCCACAATTATTTCCTTGCCCTCTTCCAGCTTTTTAGCCAGTTCCACCTCTTCCGCCTTGGTAAGAATGGAAATGTCTCCCATTGAGTGGAAATATGCCTGGACAAGGTCCTCTGTTTTTTCGTATTCCCGCGGAGTTTCCACTTCCTCAAGGGGCATACTCTCATCAGAGTCTACAATGCGGACCCCCATGTCACTCAAAAGATCCATCAGATCTTCTATTTCATCGGGGGTGAAAAATTCAGAAGGCAGGGCATCATTTATCTCATCATACGTGAGAACTCCCCGCCTTTTACCAATTTCAATTAGTTCATCAAATACGTCTTTTTCTTTCATATTACCTACCTTTTTAATACTTAACTTGTAAATTTAACATATTTTTTTTTAAAATGCCACTTTATCAAAAATTAATTTCTAAATTATTACAATTTCATTGTATTTCAACGAGTTAGAAAACCAACAATTTCAGCTGATTAAGGCCACTCCCTGATTTTTCCTTATTTTATGAAGCAGATTCAATTTTCAGGCAGGCAAAAAGATCATAACTTTACAAAAATTTTACTTAATTTATCAAATGTTTTCATTAAGTGCTCGGGCATCACCCTTGTTTCAGAAATAATCGGCATACTGTCTGTGTCCCCGGTCCATCTCGGGACTACATGTAAATGCATATGGGACTCCATGCCTGCCCCGGCAACCTTCCCGAAATTCAGCCCCATGTTAAAACCATCCGGTGAAAGGACTTCTTTCAAAATCCCTGTCGAATCTCTAACCGTCTTCATAATGTCAAACAGTACTTCATCAGATAGTCCTTCAAATGTCGGGGTATGAAAATACGGAACAACCATTAAATGGCCGCTGTTGTAGGGGTATCGATTCAGTACCACAAAGCAGTGCTCCCCCCTGTGGAGGACCAGGTTTTTCTTATCTCTAGTCTTGTTTTTTCTTGTGCCAAAATCCTCAGATATATCACAAAAAAGACAGCTGTCATGCTTGTTTTCATCAAGTATATATTCCATTCTCCAGGGTGCCCAGAGTCTTTTCATGCAGCCTCCTTTTTTAAATCCGCAGATTACTCAGATTATATAAAAAAATAAAAACATCATCTAACACAAACCGATCAAATCTGCGTAATCTGCGGACAAATTTATTTTTTCAGTTTTCCCATTACCTTCTGCATATCGTCCCAGGTCAGCCATTTGTCTTTGGGGTTTCTCAGCAGGTATGCCGGATGGAATGTCGGCATAACAGGAATACTTTTATAATCAGAAAAAACACCTCTCATCCTTGAAATAGGTGTAATCACTCTTAAAAGGGCATTGGCCGAAACTTTACCGAGGCAGACAATAACTTTTGGTTTTATGATCTCTATCTGTTTTTCTACAAACTGCCTGCAGACTGCGATCTCATCATTTTCCGGGTTTCTGTTATTCGGCGGCCTGCACTTTACAATATTTGCTATGTAAACGCCTTCACGTTTCAGTCCCAGTTTCACTATCAGTTTTGTAAGTAGCTTGCCGGCATCGCCTACAAAAGGCCTTGCCTGAATGTCTTCATCTCTGCCAGGACCCTCTCCTATAAACATAAGGTCAGCTTCAGGAGATCCTTCACCAAAAACAATATTATTCCGGCCTTCAGAGAGCTTACACCTCCTGCAGTCGCCTATCTCCTCCCTTAGACTCTTCAGGGCATCCTCACTATTTTGATCATGATCAGTCCTATCAACGACAGCCTGCTTTTCAGGGACATCATTATCACTCTGAAGTGAAACAAGATCTGATAAGTGACCGCTTATATCCGATTTTTTAACAGGTAAGTAATGAAATCCCAGTTCACCATAAAACTCCATGGCCTTCCGGAGTTCCTTTATCATTTCGGCCTTGCTGTTCATAGCTTTTTTAAAGTAATTCTTAATTGATAATTCGTAATTGATTTACTCTCCCCATTTCAGCTTGGTCCTCAGTATCTGGAAGTAGTCCCTGTCATGCAGTACAACGAACTTTGTCTTATAATCGGCCTTTCTTATCCTTATCCTGTCTTTATTCTTCAGAGGGTAAACAGCCTGGCCATCAAGTGTCAAATTCACATCATCGCCGCTTGTAATTTTAACTTCCAGAGTAAATGTATCAGGCAGAACAATAGGTCTGCTGGTAAGAGTATGCGGACATATCGGGGTCATCAGAAACGTTTCGAGCGTAGGATAAAGGATCGGACCTCCAGCTGACAACGAATGTGCAGTAGAACCTGTTGGCGTCGATATTATTAGACCGTCGGCCCTGAACGTACTCACATACTGTTTGTCAATGCTGATATCAAATTCAAACATCCTCGCCAGCGCGCCTTTATTAAGCACAACGTCGTTAAGTGCATTATGCTGTATAATTCTTCTCCCCTGCCTGAATACATCGGCCAGAAGCATGATCCTTTCCTCAAAGCAGCATTTATCAGAGAAGATCACATCTATATTATCATCCAGTTCATCCCTGGTCAGTTCAGTAATAAATCCCAGGCTGCCCAGGTTCACGCCAAGTATCGGAACCCCAAGGCTGCCTACAAGCCTAGCTACGCTCAGGAGAGTGCCATCGCCGCCGAAGACCATAATAATGTCAGAGCGTGACGGTATGTCCTTCCTGCGATATCCCCTGATTTTAAGAGTCGATGCCAAATCACTTTCTATAATAAACTTGCATTTTTTCTTTTTCAGTCTTCGCAAAAAAAGCCTTACAGCCTTTACTGCCTCAGGTTCTCCTTTTTTGGCAAAAATCCCGATTCGTTTCATAATTCAATTCCCCTGATCTCGATCTCCCTTGAATCTTCTTCCAGATATTCAAGTTTAACTGTAATCCTGCTGTCCGGCATTTCTCCTTCCGCCCTTTCCGCCCACTCAATTACAGCTATACTGTCTGGGCCGAGATACTCATGCAGGCCTATATCCGGAGCCTCACCGGGAGCAAGCCTGTAAAGATCAATGTGATAAAAGGGAACGTCCCGGTCATACTCCGCAATAATAGTGAAGCTTGCACTGGTAATGTCGCGCTCGCCGATTCCGAGTGCAGATGCAATCCCCTTCACCATAACCGTCTTACCGGCTCCAAGCTCTCCGTAAAGACAGACTACATCTCCTGGTTTCAGTTTACTGCCGAGCCTGCGGCCGATATCTTTTGTCTCGGCTTCACTTTCACTTTGAAGCTTCATTAGTCATGGACCTGACCACGTCAGCCTTGCCTACTATTCCAACAATCGACCCATCACTGAGTACTGGCAGCAGATGAAAATGATCTTCAGCCATAATTGTCGCGATTTCGTCCATCGATGTCTCTTCGGTTATTGATACAACTTTCCTTGTACAGATTTCATCAACAGTAATGGCCGCTATATTTTTTATCTCCTTTTCCATGCTTTTTGAGCCCACCATTAAATAGGCATCAAAGAGCCTGATAACTGTTGGTATATGAAGGCGTTTATTCTTCCTGATAAGATCGTTTTCTGTAACAATGCCGTCGAGAGCACCCTCATCGTTCACTACCGGAACGCCGCTGATCCTGTGTTCCATCAAAAGCCTTGCAAGCTCTTCCACAGTAGCTTCCGCCCGAATGGTAATAACATCCCTGGTCATAATATCTTTTGCTTTTAGCATTATTCCTCCTTAATAAAGACCTGTTAAAGCGATTGAACCGTTAAAAACGAACTCGGCCGTCAAAACGGTTTTATATTCTACCATATTCCAATAAAACCGCCCTGTCTGCCTTCAGAACCTTTTAAATACCTGTAGGAATAGTATTTTTCCGGATTGCAGAATGTGCACTCTTCAGACTGCCAGATATTTTCCGGAAGAACACCGGCATGTAATGCCTGGATTTTATTTGCCGTTGAGAGGTCCAGGAAATACTTTTCAGCATGTCTTTTATAATAGGCGCCTTCACCTGTTGCCCTCTGCACCTCTGTTTTCACTTTTTCGTCCACCTCATAACTGCACTGTCTTATACTCGGACCTATGGCAACCTGTATATCTGACTGTAAAGAATTGAAATCACTGCCCATTAATTTTATCGTCTCTTTAAGAATCCCTGCTGCCGTCCCCCTCCACCCTGCATGAACAGCACCGATTACCCTCTTCTCCCTGTCATAAAGAAGAACAGGCACACAGTCAGCAACAATCACCCCGATTAATAGATTTTCCCTGCTGGTAACTACTGCATCCGCTGTTACCGGTTCACAATCGGACTTCAGCACATGGACACGGTTAGTATGCTTCTGGACCGGCATATAAATATTACGTTCAGGAATATTCAATTCCTCAGAAAGAGCCATACTTAAAGGGACATTTTCCCTGCAGAAATGCTTTGTGGTAAAGAACGCCTTCATGTCAGGCAAGACAATATTAGGAGGTTTTATAAGCATACACTTTTCAGGGGACTAAATAGCGTCTGTCCATAAATTCTATTAGTCTGTCTGTCATTCCCGAAGTCCTTAATCGGGAATCCAGTCTTTCAGTAAGTTCTGGATGCCCGATTACTAATTTCGGACATGACGAAAATAAAAAAAAAGACTTTATGGTCAGCCTCAAAGTAACAATCGGCAACTACCGTTGTTTCAGAGTTTTAAATACCAAAGGTATGGCATTGATAATATCAGATGCAACCATGGAATGCCTGCCTTTCTTTTCAGCAGCAATGTCCCCCACATAACCGTGTAAATATACACCCAGTAACGCAGCATCCCGGGGGGACAGCTTTTGTGCCAGTAAAGCCGAGATCATCCCTGTAAGCACATCACCTGTGCCGGCCGTTGCCATCCCGGGATTCCCCGTAGAATTTATAAAAACCTGTCCGCCGGGTGTTGCAGTAACTGTCGGTACACCCTTGAGGATGAGATACGATTTAGTTTTCTTTGCAAATAACAGTGCCGTACCGATCCTGTCCTGTTCTATATCTTCAGGGGTGCTTTGTTTTTCGTTTGTCTCTGCCCTCTGCCCCCTGCACCCTGCACCCTGTTTTAGTAATCTGGCCATCTCCCCGGCATGGGGCGTCAGTATCACGGGCGCCCTGCTCTTTCTCAAGACAGCAGTTTTGCCTGATATTGCATTCAGTCCGTCGGCATCAATTACAATTGGAACTTTCAATTCAGAGATTAACCGGCATACAAGTTTTGATATTTCGTCATCGTTTGAAAGCCCTGGACCGACAGCCAGGACATTTGCCCTTTTTTTGAGAAACCCTAAAATCACATCACCAGATTTTATGGAGAAAGTACCATTACCTTTATCCGGCAGAGGCAGAATCATCTCTTCTGTCACTCTCGACTGGAATGTGCTCACCAGTGTTTCCGGAATGCCTATGGTCACAAGACCTGCTCCTGTTTTCAGGCAGGCCTTTGCCGCCATCAACGCGGCCCCGGTTTTTCCTTTTGATCCTGCTATCAGTAACACATGACCGTAAGTTCCCTTATGAGAGTATTCAGGCCTTTTTGGCAGCAGCGGGATCATATCTTTCCTTAAAGCAAGAGTTACCCTGATCTTTTCAGATTCCAGCAAAGACCGTGCGAAACCAATCTCCTCAACAAACAGCTTCCCTGTATACTCAGCTCCCGGATAAAGAAGGTGTCCTCTCTTGGGCAGGCCGAAAGTGACCGTATACTCAGATTTAACTGCACAACCCATAATCTCGCCGGTGTCTGAGGAAATACCTGATGGAATGTCAACCGAGATCACCGGCAAAGAGGACCTGTTTAGTTTCTTAATCAGACCAGACAAAGGAGACCTTACTTCTTTACTTAATCCTGTACCCAGGATAGCATCAACAACAAGGCAATCTCTCTTTCTAAGAAATGAAAATCCTGACGCAACTTTTCTGACCGGTGTTATTTTGACGCCGAACTTCTTTGCAGCATTATAATTGACCTTTGCATCGCCTTTCAGTTTCCCGGGCATGGATGTCATGAAGACTTCAACATCCCTCTCCTGGTTATGAAGTATTCTCGCAATTACAAACCCGTCTCCCCCATTGTTTCCTCCACCCGCAAGAACAATAATCTTCTTAATACAACATCCCCCATTCATCCCCCCACTAAGTCTACGACTCGATCCGAGGGAGGACAGAGGATGGTCATTAAAGAATATTTCATTTATTCTTTTAACAACCGACAACCCTGCCCTTTCCATAAGAACAGTTCCGGGAATACCATATTTCTCAATGGTAACCCTGTCAATATGCTGCATTTCCTTTGCAGTTGCCACTTTAATCATTGCAATATACCCTTTTTTTATCTCAACTTATATTATTATGACCAGTATATAACACCCCTATCCATTTATCAATGGAAGACAAAATTAAAAAGAGAATGACGAATAGCGATTGAGGAATGACGATTTACGAAGTAAAAAACATTTCGTCATTCTCCATTCATCTGTTCCTTCGTCATTCGTCAATCGTGATTCGTCAATCGTCAATCTCCGTTCATCTGATGATTTAGATCATAATAAAAACCCCCAATTTCCAATAGAATAAGAGTATGGAAAGGTCCGATATCGAAACAGGCACTGTACTTGAAATACAGGGCACAAGTGCCACGGTCATAACCAACAAAAGCAAATCCTGCAAGGAATGCGGCAAGGCAGAAGCAGGCATATGCGGCAAAAAGGGAGACGGGATAATTATAAAGGCGGATAATTCAATCGGTGCGGTAAAAGGAGATACTGTTGAAATAGGCCTTGCAAAGAAAACCCATCTGGCAGCTTTATTTATAGTATTCATCCTTCCTGTTGCTGCATTAATTATATCTGCCTTTGCAGGGCATTTAGTTTCACTTTCAACAGGAATAGGCAGACTGGATGTAATAGCAGGACTCTCCGGTCTTATCCTCTCTCTGTTTTACTCCTTTCTGAAGATCCACAGGATGGATAAATCAATACAGTTTTACATTACGAATATTCTGAATAATTCTGCTGGACACGAGATCAGCACATGTCCTGAAGAGATGGATTATCTTGCAGGGTTTGGGAGAAAAAGTTAACACAAAAGTTCTACAGGCACCTTCCTGATCTGCCTCGCTTATTCTCTTTTTGACTCAGATTCCTCCTTGCCCAATAAGCATAAAATGGAATATTTTTTTCCGGACAAGGCCATGGGAACGCAGATAATTCCGGAATTCAGGCAATACCTCATCTTTCATTTTATGTCCCCAACTTACCAGTCGGCAGACAGGTGTCAAATTTTTCAGTTTCTTTTCCTTATAAACAGTTATAATTTTCAACACACAAGGGGTCAGGGCTCGACATGAGAATATCGACTAAATAATTGACAACAAAATCCGTATAAGATAATTTATATAATCATCCAGTTTTACATTTATTAAGGGACATGGCAAGACCACTGAGGATAGAATATGAAGGTGCGCTGTATCATGTTACAGCGAGGGGAAATGAACGCAATAAGATATATTTCACAAAGACCGACTACGATAAATTTCTTCACTATGTCTCAGAGGCGAAAAAGAAGTTTGGCATAAATATTATTTGCTATGTTCTTATGAGCAACCACTATCATCTTGTCATTGAGACCCCGGCAGCTAATCTGAGCGGAGCAATGCACTATATTAATGGATCATATACCACATACATCAATGTCAAAAGAAAACGAAGCGGGCATTTATTTCAGGGACGATATAAGGCAATTATAGTAGACAGAGATGCTTATTTACTGGAGTTAAGCAGATATATCCATTTGAATCCTGTCAGGGCCAAAATGGTACAAAAGCCGGAAGAGTATTTATACAGCAGTTACAAAACGTATATCACAAGGAATAGAAACAAGATGTTAAATGAGGATCAGGTGCTGGAGATGATATCTGAGGCAAAGGGATTTGCGAAACAGGAATATAAAAGATTTGTTGAGGCAGAAATAGGCAAAGAACATGAAGACCCTCTCAAGAATGTTTATGGAGGAATTATTCTTGGTGGTAACAGATTCATTAAGGAAACATTAAGAAAAATAAAAGATGATTTTATACAGAAAGAGCAAATCGCTCATAGCAGAGCTTTGCGGTCAGAGTATACTATAGAGGAAATCCTTGACATTTTTTCAAATCATTATGATATTAGCAGAAAAGATATTATAAAAAAGAAGGATACAAAAGCTAGGAAGATAGCAATTTATCTTATAAAGGAAAATACAGGGGCTACAAATAAGGAAATAGGCAAAGTATTTGAGGGAATTCATCCTACTACAATATCCAAGATCTACGAACGATTCAGGAAGGAACTGAGAAAATGCAGGAATTTAAGGAGAGAACTCGTCAAATTAGAAAACATTTTTTCTCATGTCGAGCCCTGACCCCTTTGGTTTCTTCTCATCCACAAAGATTTGTGCCGTAGGCTCATAAAAAGCTAATATAATTTAATGGCCAAAATATTAAATCTCAAGGGCCTTATAATCATTATTTTTATTTTGATTGTTTCGGGTCTTGTCGAGCAGGCAGGACTGTTTTCTATTGACAAACATCTCAGTACATTTCAGTTTATTACCCTGATTCTGGGGATATACGCGTTACTCGGTGTTATAGAAGTTATATCAGTTGCACGCGAAGAAAGACATAGAGCAAAATATTTAAAAGATAGTTCTGTCGGCAAAAAAGGTATTGTTATCGAGGATTGTTCTCCTGAGGGCACTGTAAGAATCGGTCAGGAGATTTGGAAGGCATTAACTGCACGCGGATCAACTTTAAAAAAAGGAGAAAAAATAATAATCCTCGAAAGACAGGGACTGAAAGTAATTGTTAAGAGTCTGTCTTCTGATCATCCTCGGATATGACCGGGGCCTCTTCCTCAGCCTCATGAGATTCAACAGCCTCTTCCTCAGTTTCATGAGATTCAACAGTTTCTTCCTCTGCTTCATGGGATTCAACAACTTCTCCCTCTGCTTCCGCCGGTTCCCGGATTTCCGTTTCTTCCGGTAAAGTCTCCGGAGGTTCCGGGACCTCAATTTCCTGAAACTCCTTAAGTGTCGGAAGTTCAGTCAGGTCTTTCAGGCCGAAATAGTGAAGAAACTCATTTGTCGTTCCATACATCAGCGGTCTGCCAGGGACTTCTTTTCTCCCAAGCAGCTTGACAAGCCTCCTGTCCAGAAGGGTCTTAACCACACCGTCCGAATTAACTCCCCTGATGGCTTCGATCTCAGCTTTTATGATCGGCTGCTTGTAGGCAATTATGGCAAGTGTTTCCAGGGAAGACTGTGTCAGTTTCTTAGGAACAGATGTAGAGAGAAGTTTTTTTACCCATGGTGCACAGGCAGGGTTTGTGACAAGCTGAAAGCCTCCGGCTACTTCCAGCAGGAGAAGCCCTGAATTTTTCAGAGAATAGTCATTAATCAATTCTCTGACGAGCCGTTCGGTATTGTATTTATCAATTTCAATAACTTTTCTCAGGGAATCAAGCGACACCGGTTCGCCTGACATAAAAAGAATCGCTTCAATGACTGATTTGGCCTCTCTGTCTTCCATGGTAGATGTAAATCCTAGCAAAAATTGCTTAAAAAAACAACAGCTTTTAACGAAGAATTATCAATTAAGAATTAATGTCAAAAGAATCTTCGAATATTAAATTTAAACGTTTTTTAAGCCTTTTAATTCGTAATTGATAATTCTTAATTGTCTTTATGAGGCTTTTCTGTGGTACTTACCCAAAGGTTCCTCTTTGAGCACTTCCGAGTCTTTTCCGTTAGTCAAAAGCTCAAACATTCTGGAGAGCGATTCCAGCTGGAAATTGTAGATATCACCAACAGATATTTCGTATGGGAACCTGTGATCAATGAAGTTAGACACAGGTGAATAGTTAGGCAAGCGTGACAGGACGAGAAATCCCTTAAATATACGTCTATTGGTTTTAAACGAAAAAATAAGGCTTTCGAGTTTCTTTTCGAGAAAAATGTCGTTTTTCTTCTGCATTACTTTATCCAGCCTCTTCAGCATTCTTCTGTACTTCTTGTCAATTATGCTGTCAGACTTGATCTCAAGCAGTGAGTGGCTGAAAGGAATTCTTGAAGACTCCAGGTTATGGACTACCGTATCAGCACAAAGATGCATCATGTAACCATAAGCAAAGGCCTTCTGACGGTCCGATTTTGAAGACCTTAACAGCTTCCATGCAATATCCCAGTTATGGGAGTTTTTATTAAAGGCCTGAAACCTCCTGCCGAGAATGATATCCGCACACAAATTGCCGTACAAAAAATCATTCTTATATTTCTTGATAATACTGTATAGCCCGGCAGGAATAAGTGCAGCGCCTACATCCAGGACCTGATAACCGAGGTAAACATGTGTCAATGGGCCCCAGGCATCTGCAATCGACGGGATAAGAAGAAATGATAAAATACAAACCAGAACAAGCATATCGTCTATTAGTTTAAGCTATTCTACTGAACAAAATCCATTCACAATTATTTATCAAACAATATCAACCTCTTATAAAAAAAAGTTATCATTATAAACGGCTTTTTCACTGCATATCTGTAATGAACAGAGGGGAAACAGGGTGAAGATAAAGATGAACATCGAACATCCAACGTCCAACATCGAATTTTGAATGAGAATAGACAAAGAAACATAAGTAGTTGTTGAATCAGTGTTGGATGTTTTCTTTCATTCGATGTTGGACGTTGGAAGTTCGATGTTCGACGTTCATTTTTTTATAAATAAAAAAAAGAGAGTGGAGAAGATGTTCTCCACTCTCTTTCGAAGAATACTAACTATTGACTATTTGTATCTCTCAAGAAAGTTGCCGCGGCGCTCCTGACGTGCTTTCTTGGCTGCAGTATCTTCTTTTCCGATGGACCACTTATGATTTTCACTGTTCAGGACCTCTTTGAGTAATGCATCAAGATCAACAGCAAGTTCATTCGCCTTCGGGTTACTACTGTGTTTACCCATTTCAATGACCTCTTCCAGCTCAGGCACATACTTACCATAGAAGTGTTTTGCAAGGTCATAGTTGCCATGCCACTGCGTATAGTCAGGCGCCTGCATTGAAGCTGCATGACGTACACGACGGCCCTCGTGGTGCCAAAGTTCAAACCATGTGTAGTCGATCATCTGGGAAAACTTTGCATAACTGTCGCCCTTTACCTCCTTGAGCACTGCTGTTGCCTTCTTGTAGAGCTTTGAACCCGGTTTTGCCCACTTATCATTGTAGAGATGGAGCTGGGCCTCATACTGCATGTAGAAGGAATCAATGAAGTTCATGTTATGACATGCTTCACAAACCTTTACCATGTTTGCCTTACGCATGTCTCCAGTGATCTTGGCAGATGGCAGGTTCCACTTCTTATCCGACTCATGTGCCTGTTTGATCAGAGGAGGACGGTTGTTCCACTTGATACGCAGACCAACATTGTGACTAACAGGCATGTCTTCTGTAGCTGACATATGACAGGTGGCACATGTGGGTGCTGCAAAATAATCTTCTCCAACAACCCATTTTGCCGAATCCATGTTCATCCTGTCTTTGTTTGCATAATAGTTAATACCATGCTTGGATTCCTGGTAGATCTCTATCTGCGGATGGTCAGGACCCATATGACACTTACCGCAGTTTTCAGGCTGCCGTGCCTGGGCCACCGAAAATTCATGGCGCTGGTGACAGGCTGTACAGCTTCCTTCTGAACCGTCAGGATTAACTCTTCCTATTCCTGTGTTCGGCCAGGTGGCCGGATCGAGTGATCCATCTTTATTGACTTTAACGACAGAACCGTGGCACTGCCAGCAGCCGTTTACTGCAGCAGCAGAAACACCGTCAGGAAAAGCCTCTGTTTTCATACCTTTGTTGCCTTCAACAACCTCTGCAAGGATATTGTCCAGTGATCCCATAATACGGCCGGCTTTTGCATGATGTGAGTTCGTAAATTCGTCCACTTCTCTTGCATGGCAGTTTGCACAATCAAGTGGAGACACAATAACTGAAATCATTTGACCCTCGTGCTCAAAGGCGTCAATATCACCTTTGTTTGCCTGGTGACATTCATAACAGCCTACTTTGGCGCGAAAATGTTTACTCTCTCCCCACTGCTGGTAGATGTTAACATTCATCTCCTTGTGACATACAACACATTCTACGCTCTCCTTTGAAAGTTCAGTAGGAATGTTAATTGTTGCTGTTGCAAATACAGTTGATGTTCCGGCTAAAAGAATGCAGGCTGCAATAGCCAGATATAATACTTTTTTCATTTCTTCCCTCCTTTTTTAAATTCCCTCTTTTCCGATTTTAAAGCTGGTGCTTTTTATCTTCTCCCCCCCTTCCTTTAATTTTGATCAAACGCACTAACAGTGAATTCTCTGCCTCAATTGCAATCCGTCTAAAAAGAATTTCCAGTTTGATTCTCATCATGGCTTTCCTTACTTCAAAGATATCAGATAATTCTGTAAATGTGATGTTAATGTCTGTTAAGAACATGTAAATTTTCCCCTTATGCATTGTCGCCTGCAGAAGAGTCTTCATCAGTACCTTCCAGGCTGTAGTAGGCAAGGTGAACATTTTTTACGCCGTCAATATTTCTGATAGCATCCAGCTCGGACTTCACCGCACCGATAGTATCCCTCTCGATCAGAAATACAATCTTCGTTTTCAGGACTTCATTGATCTCCATTTTTCTTGTCTCCAATTCACTAACGATATTTTCGACATTGATATGTCCATCAGTTTCAACAAATCCGCTCGCAACAATCATCGTGACCCCTTATTTATTTTTTAAAATGCTATAAAAAAGTGTAACAGGGATATCTGTAAATGTGATGTTAAAGTATGTAAAGGTTTTGTAAATTTTCTCAGGTATTTTGCTATTAATAAAAAAGGATTTGAAGGCAGGCAGGATATATGGCAGGGAAGAAGCATGGGTAATTCGTGAATTACCCCTACAGGCAAGGCACGAAGGCAATTAATGCTTAATCTTCTCCAGATAAACAGGATAGTCAAACTCGGGACTGTTTTCCTCTGTATGGCATTTCAGACATGTCATCTCTGTTACGGAATTCATGGGTGAATAGTCTGTGAGGTGTTTTCTGCCAATACCATGACAGGACTCGCACTGGACATTTGCAAGTCCAGGCGTTGTTCCGATACTGAAAAAACCTCCTGTCTGCCTGAATCCAACTACATGGCAGGCAATGCATTCGGGGTCAGAAACTTTTCCGACTTCTTCCAGGCTGGCAAAGGCACTTGCGTGGCGGGTATTTTCCCATTGTTTCAAAAATGGCTGATGACAGGCTGTGCATTCGTCAACCCCGGTATATGTAGTTCCGGGCGGAGGCTTGTCCATTTCTTTCATAAGTACTGCTACTTTTGAATCATAATCATCAAGAATAGTACGGGACACATCAGTTTCCAATATATCATTCCCTGTAGGCTGCCACCTGTGCTTATAATTTATTCTGCCTCTGTCATCTTTATTCAGGGTCAGTATACCGATCTTTTTCCCCTTTGGATAAGCTGCCGCAATCACTGTCTCAGCACTGGTTAGTGGCCCTTCAGTTTCTTCTCCTGAAGATGTAACAATTACGTCCCATCCCTGCAGGTCATTGGCATCTGAAACGGTGATATCGGTCAGCAGAATATTTAATTTGCCGGTTGCAGTCTCTTCAGGGTCAGCACTGACATTAATATCAAATCCGTTTCTTGACAATAAAACAGACCGTTTGTACCCTGACAGCCGGGATACAAACGGGACTTCATATTCTTTCAGTTTCAGATCAAAATAATCGTCCTTTAAAACCTGCTCTTTTGCTGAGTATCCGACTGCGTCAAATTTCTTACTGCTTAAGAACTTCAGCATGGCTTCTGTCTTGAGCTTTCCCTGAGGTGTGTCCTCACCTGAAAAATTTCCGGCATCAATAAGAATATACGGAGAAAGCTCCTCTTCATGGACAGCCAGATATTCAGCAATCCTGGCTATTCCCCCGAAGTCTGACTTCGGAGAGCATCCACAGGGTTCAAGCTGTCCCTGCAGACTGCCCGTATAAATGATACGCAGCTTACTGCCCTGTACGCACGAGACTGCTGACAATACGAGCAAGATAAACATTATCTTTATGCTTACAACTGTTAATTTCATTTTATTGATAACCGTAAGGGCACAGCACGCCGTGCCCCTACAATGCATAATTATACAATTAATATATTGTAACTGAACGTAAGGATTAACTGTATTATTGAAAAATCCCATGTAGGGGCAATCCCTTGCGGTTGCCATTCCTTGCATTTCCAAACCGGGCAGGGGCAAGCCCTGCCCCTACATATTATCATTTGAAAATTTACATTTTCTTTACATACTTTAACATCACATTTACAATCAGATAGGTTATCTTTTTTATAAGTGAAAGAAATTTGTTTAATTAATCAAGAATACAGAGATGCATTCTCTGGTTATTTTTTATATATAAACCTGAATCATTTATAAAAAAGGAGGGACACCATGTCAGTGTCAAGAAGAGATTTTCTTAAAACAACGGCAGCAGTAGCTGCTGCAACAGCCGCCGGCATAGCCGTACCGGACAAGTTAAAGGCCGCCGCCCAAAAAACCGAGTCAAACTGGCGGTGGGACAAAGCCGTATGCAGGTTCTGCGGTACCGGATGCGGGATCATGATCGCAACCAAAAATGATATGATCGTTGCCGTCAAGGGAGATCCGCTTGCACCGGTAAATATGGGATTGAACTGTATTAAAGGTTATTTCAATGCAAAGATCATGTACGGGGCAGACAGACTGACCGATCCTCTTTTAAGAGTAAATGATGCGGGT
>JBDLIC010000016.1:0-33987 GCA_039715075.1 Nitrospirota bacterium | reverse complement strand
GAGCGAAAATTATCGAAAATGTAGTGAAGAAAATCGCCTGATTTGAAGCATAACCTGTTGAATTAATGAATTTTCAAGTTTTGAACTGCGGAAGATGGGCTAGTATATATGTTTTGCTTTGGGTGTATATCGTTGATATAATAATTCATGGTAAGTTTAATGAGTAACTCCGGAAATTTTTTTTTAATAATACTAAAAGATCTTAATATAGATAAATTTATTCTCCCCAATTCTGCCATTTATTATAATGCAGTTCAATTATGTCAGGCCGCTCTTTTGCCATGAAAATAAGGAAATTTTTTGACAGCATCGCATTCCGTATTTCAATATCCATTGCACTTGTTGTTGCGTGTTCTACCATAACGGTCGGCTGGCTTATCATGCAGGAGGCAAAAAGGACCCTTGAGGCTGAATTGCAGAGCAAAGCCACGTACCTTACCGAATTGATATCTCATAATATAGTTGAGCCGCTTCTTTATGAGGAATGGCATGCGATATTTTCCCATCTGGAGGGTGCCATGAAAAGCGAACAGAGCATGATCGTGTATGCCGATGTTCTTGACCGGCATGGGAAGGTGATAGTGACGGCTTATAAAGATGAAGAAAATGCTAACATCGAACATCCACCTTATGATTTTAATGACCCCGTACCGGGGGTGGATATTCAGGAGGACCGAAGCCTTCAGCTGTATCACTTGAGCATGCCTGTTAATGCTGAACCTCTTGGAACCATAGGATTTCTGAGACTGAGCATAACAAAGGAATTTTTGCTGAAGACTCTGGAAAAAGTGAGAAGGAAGCTTTATCTCTTTGCGGTTGCTGTTACATTTGCAGGCATAGTGTTCGGTCTTTATATGGCAAGAAAGGTTTTGCAGCCCATTGTTGTGCTCAGCAAGGGTGTGGGAAGGATCGGCGATGGTGAGGTCGGTGTTGAAGTGCCTGTTGTGGGACACGGCGAAATAAAAGGCCTGTCAATGTCTTTTAACAGGATGTCGGTAAAACTGAAAGAACTCATAGACAAGATCAAATCAGCCCAGGAGCATTTGGTCAAAACGGAAAAGCTGTATGCGATAGGCGAATTTTCCGCGGGTATTGCTCATGAGATCAAGAACCCTCTTACCCCTATAATGATGCTCATGCGAAGAGTAAAAGAGGAAAAAGAGTCATTAACCGAAAAGGACATTGATATTATCGAGGAAGAACTGAACCGGATTGATACAATAGTAACGGAGTTCCTGGCTTTCGCGAGGCCGGACAAAATTGAAAAGACAACGGTAAATATTAATGAAGTTCTTAATGAAGTGATTGCCATAACCAGGCCTAAAATGGAGCAGTCCTCCATACAGCTTGTTGAGAAGTACTCACAACGTCTTCCGGATATTTACGGAAATCACGATGTTCTTAAACAGGTCTTTCTCAATATTGTGTTGAATGCTATACAGGCAATGGATAGTAAAGGGGGAGGGCTGACAATTGAGACATCAAGTGATCACAAAAAAATCCGGGTTCTTATTATTGATACAGGTATCGGCATACCGGAAGAGAATTTAAATAAGATTTACGACCCATTTTTTACGACCAAAAAAGAAGGTACAGGCATGGGGCTTGCATTGACGTATAATATTATAAGCGACCATTCCGGCAAAGTTGATATAGACTCGACAGCAGGTGCCGGAACTACGGTAAAGGTAGAGTTTCCATTATGAATACATTGCTCGTTGTGGACGATGAAAAGGCGGTCAGATATTCCTTCGAAAGGATATTTGAAAAATACTTTAACGTCCTTACAGCTGAGGACGGTAAGACTGCTCTGAGCATTCTGGAACGTGAGAACAGCAGCATAGATGTCCTGTTTCTTGATGTAAGAATGCCGGGCATGAATGGAATAGAAGTGCTTAAGGAAATCAGGAAGGGAAATAAAAATATCCCTGTGATTATGATGACGGCATTTGCTGATACGAATATAGCTATAGAGGCCATGAGGGAGGGGGCATTTGATTACCTTTTAAAACCCCTCCGCAATGAGCAAATAAGAGAAGTCATTGATAAGGCCCTTGACTCGGCAAGGCTGCAGCAGGAGGCTTTATGTTATTGTGACGGAAAAATATCTGATGTGGAGACTATCGTTGGACAAAGCAACCCCATCCTTGATGTCTGCAAAAAGATCGGACAGGCCGCAGGCTCGGATATCCCAGTTCTTATTACGGGAGAAAGCGGTGTAGGAAAAGAGATAGTCGCCCGGGCCATCTATAATCACAGCAACCGGAAGGGAGAGACCTTCCTGGCTGTTAATTGTGCTGCCCTGCCCGAGGGGATAGTAGAGAGCGAACTTTTCGGAAGTGAAAAAGGCGCTTTTACGGGGGCTGAGAAAAAAAGGATTGGGAGGTTTGAACAGTGCAACGGCGGCACGATATTCCTTGACGAGATAGGGGACATGCATCTTTCCGCCCAGGCCAAGCTGCTGAGAGTATTACAGGACGGGAGCTTTGAACGTGTCGGAAGCAACCAGACTATCAATACTGATGTTCGTATCATAGCCGCGAGCAACAAAGACCTGCATGATGCAGTAGACACCGGAAGCTTTAGGGAAGACCTGTATCACAGGCTCAACGTATTTTCCATATATATACCTCCGTTGCGGGAAAGAAAGGAAGATATACAATTACTTTCGGAATACTTCATCGCACGGGCTGTAAAGGAAACGGATAAACAGATTAAGGGCATATCGACCGAAGCATTAGAAATGCTTATGACGCATAACTGGCCTGGAAATGTAAGGGAGCTTGAAAACGTTATAAAACGAGCGGTTGTAGTTGCCACAGGTTATATTATAGGTGTTAACAATATAGATATTCATGAAAAGCCGTTAAAGAAAGAACTCTGTGCTCTTACCGATGTAGTAGATAATTTAATTGAGAGCGCAATTGCTATTGATGACAATCCCAATATATATCACTACGTGGTTTCAAGTGTAGAAAAACAGTTGATAGAAAAAGTTCTTGGCATAACAAAAGGCAACAAACAAAAGGCATCCGAACTCCTGGGGATTACAAGGGTAACTCTCAGGAAAAAAATACAGGAATATAACATCTCATCTGGATAGAAAATATCCGCTCCGGATATTTTTTGACCGCTTTCATCGAGTCACAACCTCACAAACTTCCGAAAGGCATGATTTATTTAAGTTCTTTTACAGGTATGCCGATTGCTATATACTATTTATCGCTGTGTTAGTAATAAGGAGGTAACCGATAGAATAACTATGATCATATCACATTTATTTTATACCGAGGAGGTTGAACTTTCACATGAATAAGAAATGGCTTCTTATAATTCTTGCGGTGGGAGTTATCATTGCCATTTCAGGATTAATCGGCTCTGAATATTATGCTGCCAAGCCTCAATTTTGCGGTTTATGCCATACAATGAAGAAGCCATACGATTCCTGGGCAAAGTCCGGGCATAGGGATGTGAAATGTATTGACTGCCATTTTGCCCCTGGCAAAGAGAGTTTTCTAACGGCCAAATTCAGAGGCATGGAGCATTTCTTTCTGTTTCTTTCTTCGTCTGTTGATGCGGCAGAAGATCAGGAGTTGTTGAAAATCAGCACTCCCGGGTGCACTACATCAGTATGTCATATAGGGGAAAGATTCCCGGAGAGTAAAGTTAAGCATGCAGAGAATGTGCCATCTACCCACAAACCGCATGAAGACAGGATAATTGAAGGCGCTGCACTAAACTGCAGCACTTGTCACTTTGATATGAAGTCGGATAAGGACCATGCGGTATCTCTGGAAGTATGTTATCTGTGTTTAGGCTTGACTCATATTCTTAATAGTATATAATTTATTGTAAATTCTGAAAATAAGAAAGGAGGGGGAAGATGGGTTTTTACACGCTTGAGATAATTCAGTTTATCCTGGGAGTAATCCTTGTGTTGGGAATTTATTCCCTTATAGCGTATTACAGGAGACTTTTGCTTGATTATTCGTTTGGAGGAGATGAGGAAATCCAGACAAAAAAGGCCTTCAAGCCGTTGACTACTATCGGCTATTTTCTGATCTTTTCGCCGATTATTCTTTTCGGGATAGATGTTGTTCCGCCTGCCAACTATACTGTCGGTGGTCATGTTCAGCGCATAATCTATTTTGAAGCC
Source organism: Nitrospirota bacterium (assembly GCA_039715075.1). Classification (GTDB taxonomy): domain Bacteria; phylum Nitrospirota; class Thermodesulfovibrionia; order UBA6902; family UBA6902; genus JBDLIC01. The sequence continues at coordinate 29,831 of JBDLIC010000016.1, read as the reverse complement.
GGGATAGTTCTGTTGATAGGAGTTCTGCATTTTGTCATACTGGCCATGTCGCCAAAGGTTAAGTTTTAAAGACAGGAAAATCATCGGAGATACTATCTGGAAGTTCAAAAAGCGGCATCAGTGCCTGATGTGATTAATAAACGGAGGAAGGCATGGAAAAGAAGGTTCTATAAATATGGGGCTTTTTAAGCGGTGGGGAAAACGAGCGGCAGCAAAAATACTTGCGAGGTCAGCCTATGAAGCATATTTGAAACATAAATCAAGCGCCCCGGATCTTACGGAGGCGGAAATAGCGCATGCTGTTTTTATGCAAAGATGCTCATCAAGGAATCTGAATAAAGCGGAGAAGGTGCGATTTGAAAAATACCTGGAGACGGAAAAATCGGTAGACTCCATATTTAAACTATGTCTTGCAATTTTTTATATAGTAGACAACATATCGGAAAATGACGCGGCGATTTATTCGATGGTCAAAAAAGTTATAGAGGAAGAACTGGGCAGGTCGGGATATAAAAATTCCTCCCGGCAATGAATTGAAATATGAGTGGCAAATATATATCAAATAAACAAATTATATAAGGAGAGCTTAACACAATACAATGCATAAAATGATTCTGGTAATTTTGGTTATGGTTATAATTGTCGCCGTTGCAGCAATATTCACAGCTGAATATTATACGGCCCAGCCTCAGTTCTGCGGCTCCTGCCATATCATGAAGAAATATTACAATCAATGGGGCAAAGACAAGCACGGTGAATTAGGCGTCGCTTGTGTCGAATGCCATTATGCGCCCGGAGAGCACGGCAGCGTAACGGCTAAATTCAAGGGACTGGGACAGCTTTTTACATATCTTGGCTCAAATGATAAGCTCGTCAGGAAGGCTGCAGTGGTAAACGATTCAAGCTGTATGACGGCCGATTGTCACCCTAAAGAAAAATTTGCTGACAAGAAACTGAAATTTACGGAAAAGATTCCATATATCCATAAAACGCATTTTGACAAGACAGTAGAGGGACAGACTCTTCATTGTGCCACCTGCCATCAGCATGTAACATCGGATAAGCATTTTGAAGTCCCAAGGGTTGCCTGCTATCTATGTCATTTCAAAGAAGCAAAGTTCAATGAAGGAAGGGCAAAGTGTTCCTCCTGTCATGAAATCCCGGATAAGCCTTTACAGAAGCTGGAGGAAGGAGCTGAACAGCCGAAGAAACTCATAACACACAAAACACTTGAAGAATCAAAGGTTGCCTGTCAAAGCTGCCACTACCAGATTATTCAGGGGAAGGGCGAGATCAAGAAAGAAGATTGCTTCAACTGTCATGAATATTCGGTGGAAATGCTGAAAAAGGCGGAAGATAAAAAGTCAATGCATGAGGAACATGTGACCGAACAACACGCCAAATGCTTCGACTGTCATATGCCCATTGAGCACAAAGAAATTGAATTTATGGAAATTGCAAGAAAAAACTGCTCTAAATGCCACCCCGATCATCATGTTCAACAAAAGATGCTGATTGCGGGGACCGGCGGTAAAGGCATTGAACAGGATTATCCAATTCGGCACTTTAATGTGAAGGTTAACTGTTTTGCATGCCATACGAAGGATGATTATGACTTTAAGGGCGTACAGGTCATGAAAGGAAATCCCGAAAACTGTGCTGCCTGCCATACCGAGGATGAGAAGAAACTGGCAAAGAAATGGAAAGAGGACGTTAATGACATGTTGGCGGAAGCAATGGAGATTGAAGAGGAAGCTCTAAAGGCCATAGAGGACGCGAAGGGGAAGCTACCTGATAGTACAATTAAGAAGGCAATGTCTAAGGTGGCTGATGGCAAGGAGAACATTAAAATCGTAATAGCGGGCGGCGGTGTGCATAACAAGAAATATTCGGCATTGCTGCTTGACATTGCCATAGAAAAGTTTGACGACGCAATAGCAGAACTCGAGTAAAAAAAGATTTGACAAAAGGAGGAAAATACTATATTTATATGTATCATTGTAATCGAAGTCTGGATGGTTAACTATATCAAACCTTTTATTGAAAGGAGGATAAGATGAGAATTAACCGAAGAAAATTTTTGCAGGCATCACTCGCAGTTGGCGCGGCTGCTGCAATGAACGGTCCGCTGTTCAACGCACTTGCTTATGCGGAAAAAGGTGGTGCAAGTAAAGGCGATTGGATGCCGACTTCGTGCCAGGGCTGCACCACATGGTGTCCCGCAGAGGTGTATGTGCAGAACGGAAGGGCCGTAAAGGTTAAGGGCAACCGTTATTCAAAACAGAATGACGGCGTTCTCTGTCCGAAAGGACACATTGCATTACAGGAGCTGTATGATCCTGACAGGGTAAAGGTCCCGATGAAGAGGACGAACCCGAAAAAGGGTAAAGGTATTGATCCAAAATTCGTTCCCATATCCTGGGACGAGGCGCTTGATACTATAGCCGACAAAATGATGGAATTAAGAAATAACGGTGAACCCGAGAAATTTGCTCTTTTACGTGGAAGATACTCCTATATGAGAGATACTCTTTATGGTGCCCTGCCCAAAGTGTTCGGATCACCAAACGGCATATCTCACAGCGCCATATGTGCTGAAGCTGAAAAGTTCGGTTCTTTTTTCACAGCAGGCAACTGGTCGTACAGGGATTACGATCTTTCTAAAACCAAGTTTGCACTCATCTGGGGCTGTGATCCTCTGAGCAGTAACAGAATGATACCGGCAACGATCAAACGGTTCGGTGATATGCTGGATCATGCTACAGTTGCTGTCGTTGACCCCAAACTGCAGTCATCTGCTGCAAAGGCCCATGAATGGCTGCCTGTCAAACCGGGAGAGGACGGTGCTCTCGCAACTGCAATCGCACATGTTATTTTGACCGAGGGACTCTGGCACAAGGACTTTGTCGGAGATTTCAAGGATGGGAAGAACCTCTTTAAGTCGGGAAAGACCGTTGATGAGGCTGCCTTTGAAGAGAAAGAGACAAATGGTGTAGTTAAATGGTGGAATATTGAACTTAAGGACAGAACTCCTGAATGGGCTTCAAAACTTACGCTTATTCCGAAGGACCAGATCCTGAGAGTTGCCAGGGGAATGGGTAAGGCTGCCCCCCGTGTTGTTGTCTGGATGGGTCCTGGCGCGGCAATGCACGTAAGAGGCGGTTACAGTGCTATGGCTATTCATGCTTTAAGCGGCCTGCTGGGCAGCATTGATCATGAAGGCGGTGTGCTGGCAAGCGCAAAGATCCCTGTCAAGAAAATCCCAAAATACAAAAAATACCAGGATGATCTTGCAAAGAAACATTCAAAAATGCAGAAAATAGATCAGAGGGGATATAAAGAATTCCCTACTATTAAGAAAGGGAAACCCGGCAGTGCGGTTGTAACAAACAATACCGCAAACGGCATGCTGAATAAGGATCCCTATGAGATTAAAATGGCAATCGGCTACATGAATAACTTCACCTTCTCCTGTACACAGGCAGAACGTTGGGAAAAGGCAATGGCACAGCTCCCGTTCTTTGCCCATATCACGACCAATGCATCTGAGATGACCCAGTTTGCAGACATTGTATTGCCGTCGGTAATAACACAGTTTGAGAAACTCGGTTTTGTAAAGACAAAGGCGAACAGGTATGCAACGGCTACTCTTATACAGCCTGTGGTCAAACCTATGTGGGACCTGAAGATGGATGAGACTGAAATTCCATGGCTGATTTCGGAGAAACTGAAAGCAAAGGGTTTTTCAAATCTCCACGACTACTATAAGAATGAATTCAAGGACCCTGAGACAGGGAAAATGCCTTCTAATGGCCTTGAGTTTACCGAGCATTCACTGAAAATCATGACAGCGCCCCTCTGGGACGGCAAGAAGGACGTTGGCGGTGACAAGATCAATGGATGGGCGGAGTTCAGAAAACGAGGCATGTGGAATTCTTCACCGTATAAGTACAAGAAACGCTGGGGAGGTCATTTTGGCAAGACCTCGGAAGACAAAAAGACCGGCAAGAAAAAAACAAAGGGTACAGTGACACATAAATTTGAGTTCTATTCAGAGACACTCAAAAAGGCCCTTGGAAAACATGCCAAGAAGCATAAGACAAGCATCGACGATGTCCTTAAGACCTGCAACTATGAGGCAAGGGGAGAAACAGCATTTGTCCCTCATTATGAGACCCCGTTCAGGCATGGAAGTATGAAGGAGTATCCATTTACTTTTATTGACTTCAAATCTAAGCTTAACAGAGAGGGAAGGAGTCAGAACTGTACATGGTATTATGAATTCAAGAAACTGGATGTAGGTGACAAGAGCTGGGATGATGTACTCCAGATCAATCCCAAGGATGCTGCAAAGCTTGGCATCAAAGACGGAGACAGGATAAAGGTTACCTCTACAGTGGCAAGCATTATTGTTAATGCACATCTCTGGGAAGGGCTTCGTCCCGGTACGGTAGCAAAGTGTTACGGTCAGGGACACTGGGCGTATGGAAGAACTGCTGCAAAGGACTACCATAAGGCCATGCCCAGAGGCGGAAACAACAACTTACTAATGCCGGATGACTATGACCGTCTCAGCGGAAGCACAGTAAGAAACGGCGGATTCACCGGCGTTAAGATAGAAAAAATTTAAGGAAAGGAGGGATGAATAATGGCTAACAAAAAATACTCAATGGTAATAGATCTGCAGAAATGTGTTGGGTGCGGTGCATGCGGCATAGCCTGCAAGACAGAAAACAACACGCAGAACAGTGCAAGAGGCCACTCCTTCAACTGGGCTGATTTTGCCTTTAAAAAAGAGGGTAAGTTCCCTGATCTTGAATATGCATCAATCCCGGTCCTCTGCAATCACTGCGATGACCCGGCGTGCCTTAAAGGATGCCCTGAGCCAAAGGCGCTGTATAGAACAGAGGACGGCATCACAATGTATAATTACAAATTCTGCATCCAGTGCAAGAAGTGTTTTGAGCCTGAAGACTCCTGTCCATACAGCGCAAAGGGTGTGATGAAGGATGAGGATCAATACACCGTGATAAGCTGGAATGAAGTCGGTGAAGACACCCATGATTTCTACAGGGACAAGACTGCACTGATCAAAGGCGGTACGTCTTCCGGAGCTGAACTTGTCGAAAAGACAGGTTCTCTTCCTCCCCGTAAACATGAGTATAAGTACAGAGACAGAAAACCTACTGAAAAGGACCAGAAGTCAAGGGGCAAGGGATCCCTTGCTGCTGTGAGGTCCGACGGATGGGTCGATAAATGTCATTTCTGCATTCACAGGGTAAGAGATGGTCTGGATCCGTACTGTGTTGTATCATGCCCTTCCGGTGCCCGTGTATTCGGAGACAGGAACGATCCTAATAGTGAAGTAAGCAAACTCCTGAAGAAATACAAACCCAGGAGGCTGAAAAACAATAAGGGTGAATTTCTGAAAGAAGGAGAAGACGGGACCAAGCCCAATGTCTTCTACGTAAGGAGCTTCAAGGCCAAAGCAAAGGTCTAGTAAGAGTTTGATTTTCGGACAGGGATGTGATACCTTGATAGAGGATCACATCCCTGTTTTTTTAATTCTTATAATTCACTGTATGGATTAACAGGAGGAAAATGGAAATAAATCAAATAATCTCATATGAGAAAATGAGAGAGAATTGTTTCAGATTGATGTCAGCCTGCTTTTATGAGCCTCAGAAGGACCTTTTTATTGAGGAGAATATATTTGGAAATCTTGAAGAATTTTTAAAGACAGTATGCCCGGATGCAGTTGAGTTTTCTTCAGACATGGGAAAGAGTATTCTCAATTATTCAGAAGAAGATCTGCGGGTTGAATATGCAAAGCTTTTCAAAGGACCTTTTGAGCTTCTGGCTGCGCCGTACGGGTCGGTATATCTTGACGAGGGCAGGAGGGTCATGGGTGACTCTACGATGGAGGTCATAGAGTTGTATGAGAAGGAAGGCCTTGCCAGGAGTGATGACTTTAAAGACCTGCCTGATCATATAACCGTAGAAATGGAATTTATGAGTTTTCTCATTTATAAAGAGATAGATTCCCTGCGGAAGTCTGAGATCAATGCTGCGAGGGAATTTCTTGATAAGCAGGAGAACTTTTTAAATAACTATCTTCGAAGATGGGCCCCCGAATTTTGCAGAAAAATAAAATCAGGCACAGATAACCGGTTTTATATCTGCCTTGCAGACTGTGTCTTAACTTTTATTTCAAAAACCGGACTGCCTGATGATATTCAGCTGTTTATGAAAGAAAAAACTTCTTGATTAATGTTAGTAAGGAGATGAATTCTTTTTCTCACATTGAAGCACCGCTTAAAAAAGGGCAGGCACAGAGGCCTGCCCCTACATTGTAATTATTACTGACCCGTCTAATATTGACCGAGGATTATTAATTTAAATTGTTATTTTCCAGTATCCCTTTTCTTTTATCAGGGGTTCACTGAATTTCTTCTTGCTGCCGTCCTTGAAATGCAGTACGAGCTGGACGTTTGCCTTGGTGTCACGTATTATTTCACCAAGAATTTCAATTCTCTCAATAGTGCCGTTTTTGGTGCTTCTTTCCCAGGAAGCTCTCATACTGCTGGCTATAGCCCTGAAATCACTGCCTGTGAAATCAAAAAATTCAGAGGAAAAGTATTTTTTTGTGGCTGCATACCTGCCCTCGTTCCCGGCCATATAAGCTGCTACAATAACCTCTGAAGGAGATTGGTGAACAATCATGTTACAGCTGGCAAGCAGGGGAAGTATTGCAATTAACGTGATACATAAAAGACACTGGCTTTTTTTCATTCTCTATCCTCCTGTCTGTTACATGTTTTTAATGAATAGGCAATAACCTAATATATATTTTTATTTTTGACCAAATGAAAATTCTGTTTTTATACTCTTTTCTTTATGGCATGTCAGGCATATTCTGTCCATCTTGGCAGTAATGCGTGTATAAGAAGCATTATTAGGCAGACGGACCCTGAATTTTTCACTTGCCCCTTTTGCTGCTATCCTTTCATTCGGCAGGACGCCCCTCTCATGCGGGTTATGACAGGTAGCACACATGATTTTACCTTTATAATCAAGTGGCAGTACTATGCCGAATTTCATTTCAGCTTCCTTCATTCTGGACAGTATCTGAACTGAAGGTTTAAGCAGGTGGTACGCATTTACTGGGTGTGCCATCTCGTATATTCTGCTGTGACATCCCATACAAAGTGTTCCAATATCGCTCTTGAATTTTATTTCCATCTTATGGGTCTCAAAAGTTGATTTTTTTTCATCAGGTTTTTCCATGTGGCAGTACAGACATTTTTCCTGGATTATGTCACCATTTTTTTTCAATTGGGTATGCGGATCAAAAATTTTGTTCTCTTTTATATGGCAGCTCATACAGATATCTGTTTTTCTGAGAGGTTTCCTTTTTGCAAGTAATTTGTTTGGGGTGTTTTTGTGCACTTTATGCCATCCCCATTCACCTTGGAATGGAGGATCAATAATGTCAGTTCCAGGTACAATAGTTGGCATTGTTCTACCTATCATATCCGGATATGATGTATTGCTTATAAAAAATATTAGAGGTAGAAAAATTGTGATTACTAATTTCTTCATATCCTGACCCTGAAAGAAATAAGTTTCTGACTTTTCAAAAAAACAAAAAAGCCAGACTAGTCAAAGGGTCATCCTTTGGCAGTCCAGCCATCTCTTACCCAAAGACCAGTCACTTTCCGTCCCATCTTGCGATGGATTTGTTTTATCGGGATTCCGATATTATTATGGGGTGTTCTTTTATCATTCCCCCCCCTTATTTGCTTCATTTTAAACAATAAATATTTCCAAACAAAAAAGGCCGCACCCGCCAAAAAACTTTCCTTCGGCAGCTCGGCCATCTCTTCCCCATAAGACCCGCCGCTTTCCGTCCCCATCTAACACGATGGGTTTGGTTTTGTCGGGAATACACTAACTTAATTTATCTTGAAATAAATATAAAATTTATTGATTAAAATCAAATTATTATAACAATCTAATCATAATATTATTAAATTGTCAATTAAAAAAAAATTATAGGTCCCATAAAAATTTAAAATAATAATAATATCTAAATACCATGCATAAGATTATCTGTTGAAATGCTGAAATTATTATATAACAGGAGATTAAGTTAAGTGCATAATATGATTGCAATCTGCATATATCAAAAATGAAATTAATAAATAATGTCTGATGCATTAATGGATTACTGAATAATTCAATTATTATTTATCTTAGTAAACAAAGAAAATATATTAATTATCAAAACGCCTTTAATGGTTTGATTTTATATTGTTTTTTGGCATGCTTATTGTATAAGATTAGTGATAATCAATGCTTGAATGAATATATACAGTTCTCAGTATTATTTTATGCTTGATAGTTCAAGGACTGGATACAATAAACCGAAATGATTTAGTAGATGCATAACGCAGATATATAATCTTACTGTAATATAGTAAAAAGAAAATGAGAAAACAATATTCGCCTTTGTTGCAATCAGTATCCATAGTTGCCGGTTTTGCGGCTTTGGCATGTTTCTTTTTATTTATCCAGATAATTGTCCCTGTTTCTTCTGATCAAACATGGAAAGAAGTGGAAATTCCGGAAGGGTCTTCTTATACGGGAGGAGTAAATATACTGAAAGAAAATGGCATTATCAATAACAGGCTGGGCCTGATCCTTCTCGGAAAGATCACAGATGCTGACAGACAGCTAAAGCCCGGATACTACAGCCTCAGCGCCTCCATGAGTCCCTGGCAGATATTTGAGACGTTAATTGACGGCAGGACCATACAATTTACAGTCACAATTCCCGAGGGCTCAAATCTAAAGAGTATAATGAAAAAATTAAAGGGTACGGGGCTCATGAGTGATGATGCGTGGTCTCTTGCCAATGATGAGTATTTTCTTGATGTACTTAACATTAACGCGCCGAGCCTGGAGGGGTATCTGTATCCGGAGACATACAGCTTTTCGAAGGGAACAGACCCCAAAGTGATTTTTAAAAGAATGGTCGGGATGTTGAAAGAGAAATTTGATGAACCTCTTATGGCCAGGGCCAGAGAGATTGGAATGAGTGAAAACGAGGTCCTGACACTCGCGTCCATAATTGAAAAGGAAGCAATATTTGACAGGGAACGGCCGATAATATCAGCGGTCTACCATAATCGGTTAAAAAAGAAGATGAGACTCCAGGCAGACCCGACAGTCCTTTACGGAGTGGAAAAGAGATGGAAAAGAATCAGGTACAGGGACCTGAAAAGAGAGACCCCCTATAATACATATCGAATCAAGGGACTGCCTCCCGGCCCGATAGCGTCTCCCGGGATAGAGTCAATTAGGGCTGCGCTGTATCCCTCGGATGATGATTACCTCTTTTTTGTCGCCAGAAATGACGGCACACACTTTTTTTCCAAAACGAATAAGGAGCACTGGAAGGCTGTGGTCCAGTATCAGCGGAACGGAAGAGAGAAAAACGGTAATGGCAAAAAGAAGATCAACTAAAAAGACAAAGCAAATAACTCTCGGCGGCCTGAAGATCGGCGGCGGGGCGCCTGTTGTTGTCCAGTCTATGACTAAAACGGATACCTGTGATGTATCTTCCACAGTTGCCCAGATCAGGAGGCTCCAGACTGCAGGCTGTGAGGCTGTGAGGGTTGCGGTATTGAATGCGGAAGCAGCTGAAGCTGTTAAATTTATAAAAAAGAAAATCAAAATACCGCTGATCGCTGATATACATTTTAATCATAAACTTGCGCTTGCTGTCCTGAAAAACGGAATTGACGGACTCAGAATAAATCCCGGCAATATCGGCAGCAAACAGAAGGTAAAGGAAGTTGTAACTGCTGCCAAAGACAAGGGAGTCCCCATAAGGATCGGGGTAAATGCAGGGTCTCTTGAAAAGGACCTTTTAAAAAGATATAAACACCCCACTGCAAAAGCGCTGGTTGAAAGCGCGCGGAGACATATTAATATTCTTGAAGACCTGAAGTTCAGGGACATAAAGGTTTCATTAAAGGCGTCGGACGTTATAAAGACCGTGGATGCCTACAGGCTTTTCTCTGAAAAATTCAGATACCCGGTGCACATAGGGATTTCCGAGGCAGGCCCTGCTTTTTCAGGGACAATAAAGAGTGCTGTAGGTTTGGGCATGCTTCTTTCCGAAGGAATAGGGGACACTGTAAGGGTGTCACTGACAGCCGACCCTGTTGAAGAAGTAAAGGTTGCATTTGAAATATTAAAATCCCTTCACCTCAGGCAGATTGGCCCTGAACTTATATCATGCCCTACCTGCGGGCGCTGTCAGTTGAACATAAGGGGGATTGTCGAAAAGGTCGAGACGCAACTGGCCAAAGTCAAAAAGCCGATTAAGGTTGCAGTGATGGGCTGCGTTGTAAACGGACCGGGTGAAGCCCGTGAGGCAGACATTGGCATTGCAGGCGGAAAAGGTACAGGGCTGCTATTTAAAAATGGCAAGGTAGTCAAGACGCTGAAAGAGCGTGAGCTTTTCAGTACGCTGATGCGGGAAATTCGGAAATTGTAGATATAAGTGTAGATATGCCATTGTTAAGCACCATCTGATGATCTTCATAAATATTATTGATAAACTCCATTTATTAATATGTTGCAATGAAGCTGAGGTTGTTGATAATCATGTAATCTTCAGTGTGGAAACAGTGCGGAGGTTACTGACAACACCTATATAAAAATTACTTTATAGAGATGGAATATTAAGGATTACTGGGTGAAAGATACTATAGTCGGAATGGGGAGGAACATCACGGCGCTCCTTCTCCCACACCACCACGCGTATGAATCATCTACCAACGCGCTTCGGCTGCTTAAGTCGTTTTCACCAAAAGCCTTGGCAGCCCAAGAGCTACGAAGTACCTTACTCCCAGTGAAACAACAGCGCTTGACTGTGACTCAGACGTCATGGACCGTCAGCCGATTAGGCCGTGTTCCATGCCAAGTCTCGGCTGACGTCAGCCCGCTCGCAGGTACTCACGAGGTTGTCGCCCAAGCAACATCTATCGCACCACTGCTCAAACCCTGGACTGCTGTCAACAGGCCATTAGTGCTCCATGGTCTTCACAGCATCGTCCGTTGTCAGGACTTCGTTGGCCAAATACCCATAGTTGATGAGCGCAGACTGGTAACCGTCGCCCAACTCGGGATGCCGGGCACCGGCCGTTGCGTCCTTCACCACGGCCACCTCAAAACCCTGCTCAAGCAATTCACGCAGGTGGGCCTCGACACACAGGTTGGCCGACATGCCTGCCAGGATGACCTTATCAATACCGCGTTTACGGAGCTGCAGGGCCACGTCGTTGTTCTCCGGGCCATAGACCTTGTGGGGGCTGCACACAATGGTCTTGCCGTCCTCGATGTACGGCTTGTAGCGCTCCAGCCAATCAGCACCCGACCCGGAGAAACCCTCAAGGCTCAACGCGCCGCTGCGATCGAACATCTTGATGTCATGCATCACATTCTCAATGGTTCCGCCGAACTTCCAGCCGTGATCGGTGGGGTAATAGTAATGGGGCGAGATGAAGACCTCGAACCCATTGGCCTTGGCGGCATTGAAGAGCCGCTCGATGTTCTCGATGGTCTTGTTTTCCTTGACACTGTCACCGACCAGCTTCCAGGTTACGCCCTGCTCACTGAGGAAGTCGTTCTGCACGTCGGTGATCAGTACTGCCGTATTTTTATTGTTAATCTCCATGTTTTTTCTCCTTTCCTGTTATCCTCTGTTTTCACAGAGAATTCTCACGTTGCGTCAATTAGTTCCGTTCAATTCTCACATCGACGTTCGTTCCATGGGAAGTGACGTCAAAGACAGGAGAAAGTTTGCTCAGGGCTTTCAGTTTTTCAATGTTCTCCTGATTGGCCCCATAGAAACTGCTGACTGTTGAACGGTTATGCCCGCCGTTGATCCAGTTGTTATGAAGGTAAAACCTGAATTTTGCAATACCGGGTTTCCCTTTTATCGCTTCGACGGTGCTGTTGACGGCATCGACATTAACGCCGTTTACGGTATTTATTATTTTTGTGTTGACATTATACATACCGCCTCCATATGTTACTGATAACTATTATCATTATCATTACTATCTTATAACTATTTTAATACAATTCCTGTAAATGTCAAATTAATAAAATTTATACGTTATATTAATTTTATAAATAGATTTTTTGCAGCTGTACAAATAATGATTTACATTTGTAATATTTCATAAAAGGTGAAAATTGAAAATGAACATTACTGTAAGTTATCTTGTTTTCTGGTAAATGACCAAAATCGTTGATAACTTCAACTAGTCAAGGATTTACAGATAACCTGTCATCCATTAATATATAACGGTCATCGATGAGCGTTTTTTCCTTTATTCGACAGGTTGAAATATCTTGATTATATTCAAGGCATTGCGGCGAGAAATGATATCAAAATTAGCTTGAAATGATATCATGCATAATGTATCCTTAGTAGTATGGAGGTATGAAATGTCGAGAACTGTTATTGATATAGAAGATAAACTTTTGAAAAAGGCACAGAAGCTTACGGGGATTAGTAAAAAAGTTGAGATTGTGAACTATGCTATAAGACGGCTTGTAGAGCAAATTGAGATTGAAAAGATATTGGATCTTAAAGGTAAAGTGAATTGGGAAGGTGATCTTGAGGGGATGAGAAAAGGGCGAAGTGGTTGTCGTTGATACCTCCATATGGATAGATTTCTTCCAGAACCCGGAGACAGTTTATCAGGAAAGACTTGAGGACTTGATCAGAGAGAATAACAGGGCAGTTATTTGTGGTGTCGTGTTACAGGAAATTCTTCAAGGAATTAGAGACAATAAAAGTTATGAAGTTACAAAGCAAAGGCTGTCCAGATTGCCATTTCTGGACACAAGCAGAGAAACTTATCTACGGGCTTCTAGTTTATACAGGATATTAAGACGTAAAGGAATTGCCATTCCTCCTGTTGATACAACGATTGCGGCTGTAGCAATACAAAACAGATTGCCTCTGTTTACAAGTGACAAGCATTTTACGACAATATCAAGGCACTCTAAATTGATACTTTATAAGTAGAGTAATATATTTCCATGAAGATAATTAAAACCATAAAAGAGATGCAGGCCCTGAGCCGGAAGTTCAGGGCTGAGAGTAAAGCCATTGGCTTTGTGCCCACGATGGGTGCTTTGCACGAAGGGCACCTGAGCCTTGTGCGGCAGTGTGAATATGAGAATGACATTGCAGTGGCAAGCATCTTTGTGAACCCTGCGCAATTCGGACCGGGCGAGGATTTGGAAAAGTATCCCAGAGACAGTGAAGGAGACCTGCAGAAGCTGTCTTCTTTAAATGTTGATGCTGTTTTTATGCCTGATATTGATGAGGTATATCCTGAGGAGACTTCGATATCAGTTAATATCGGGAGCATCGGGCAGGTGCTATGTGGTGTTACCAGGTCAGGGCATTTCAGCGGGGTAGCTACGGTTGTTGCAAAGCTCTTTAATATTGTCATGCCTGACAGGGCATATTTTGGTCAAAAAGATTTTCAGCAAACAGTGGTGATTAAAAAAATGGTGAAAGAACTGAACTTTAATATTGAAGTTGTTGTATGTCCGGTTTTCAGGGAAAATGACGGGCTTGCAATGAGCTCCCGAAACAGTTATCTGAATATTGAAGAAAGAAAAGCCGCAGCTGTTTTGTACCGGTCGTTAAAGGCAGCTGAAGAGCTTATTTTAAAAAAGAGCAGTAATAGCTCAGAATATGTTAAAGAGAACATTGAAAAAATAATAAAGGCCGAACCCCTTGCGGATATAGATTATTTCGAGATCGTTGATCCTGAAACGCTCGAGCCTATGCAGACCATATCGCTGCCCGCAGCAACATGTCTTGCCGTAAAGATTGGAAATACAAGGCTTATTGATAATATAATAATTAATAGCTAATAGTTGTCAGCTGTCAGCTATTAGCTCTATAACTCCATTTGTAAAAACCTACTGTTTGAGCATCATAAGAGGGTTTAACAGTTAAAGCCAAAGAAATAATTATGACTGATAATACTGGTAATAATGGACAGCAGTCTCTCCCTCTAAAAGACCGCAAAGAGGATATTCTGCTGCTTGCACGTAAGGTTATAAAATCGTCTGAAGAACTGACCGGCACGGAGCCTAAAGAGCTTTCAAAAGAGGTGGAAAATTATCTTTTATCATACGAATGGCCGGGTGATGAAAAGGAACTTGAAGTTGCTGTGAGAAGGGCATGTATTTTGGCAGAAGACAGGTGTCTTTACATAGAAGATTTTGACCTGCGGCAGAGGCAGGCAAAATCTATAGGGAAATTTGTCGAATCTAAACTCAAGGGCTTTATGAAGAATATTAAAAGCTTCGAGAGTTTCAATCTGTATGATATGGTCATTCCGGAGGTGGAAAAGGCCCTGATAGTGATGGTTATGAAGGAGACAAAGGACAACCAGATAAAGGCCGCGCGCCTGCTTGGTATAAACCGTAATACACTAAGAAGCAAGATAAGAAAACTGGGGATAAAAGTAAAGAGTATCAAGTAGTATAAAAGCTGTCAGCCATCAGCGTTCAGCTCTCAGCTTCTGTCAAGAACGATTGTATCTAATTGAGTTATTTTGTATTTTCCTGCCTTAGCTGAATGCTGACTGCTGATGGCTGACAGCACAAAGTAAATAAGTTTAGAAATGTGTTTGCATGTATTGTAAGTGATATTAATAGTTACAGCATTGCATGTAAGTTATGAATCACGTTTCTTCGCTCTGTTCGTTTCTTTAAAAAGGGCATCGATAATCTTATCCCCAATTGATATTCTGAAACCGATAAAATCAGCCAGCGTATTATTTATGGCCCTTAGTGTATTTTTGATACCAGTCCTGTAGAGGTTAATTAACATGAGAAGTAAAAGTATGAGTGATCCGGACAGTTTAATTAATGATGGTATAATTTCTGATGCCTGTCCGACTATGGCCGAAGGATGTATCCCCAGTACAGCATAGATTTCATTTAATAAAAGTCCGAGCAGTATACTTACAATTATTATTGTCCCGAGATATACAACCATCATTTTTTTGCCGAGAAACTTTCCGACAGCTGCGGTAGTCCCGATATTGGTGGCAGGGCCTGCCAGAAGGAATACGAGAGCTGCCCCGGGGTTAAGTCCTTTAAGGATAAGCGCTGCGGCAACAGGGGTGGAAGAGGCGGCGCACATATAGATCGGTATTCCGACAAGCAGCATAATAACCATTGACAAGGGGCCTGAGCCAATATAGCTTTCGAAGAAGTTTTCAGGTAACAGTACGCTAATCAAAGCGGCAATGACGATTCCGAGGACCAGCCAGCCCATAATGTCGTTCAGCAGGTCCACAAAGGCATAGTGGAAAAGCTCACCCAGTTTCCCTCTGCTGTGCTTTTCATGAGTTTCATTATCACAGCAGGTGTCGCTGCATGCGCAGCTTGTGTTCTGTACCATTTGAAGGGCATCCTTTGAAGGCTTTTTATCCATAATATTTGCTGCTATACCGGCAGTTATTGCGGTGATAAGAGCGGCAACCGGTCTGAAGACAGTCATAAGGGGATCAATGAGCGCGTATGTAATAGAGATGGAATCAACACCGGTTTCAGGTGTTGAAATAAGAAAGGAGATGGTAGCGCCCTTGCTTGCTCCCTGTTTCTTCAATGACATTGCTGTAGGCAGGACAGCGCATGAACAGAGAGGAATCGGGATCCCGAGCAGCGATGCACGGACTACTGATTTTGTTTCCTTCTTTCCGAGATATTTAAAGACCTTCTCTGTAGGAAGGACTATTTTCAGCAGTCCTGCAACCAGGAAGCCGAAAAGTATATATATGGCCGACTCATTAAAAAAGTAAAAAATCTCTCTGAGAAAATCCATGAACATATCCATATTCTATAGTAAATTATTGGATGAAGGAAGTATGTCTCCCGGGACGGTGAACTCTTAATCTGAAATACAGATCAATTTTAGCGTTTCAGGAACATTCCGGTCAAAAAGATAACCATGGAAACCAGTACTATCGTCCCTCCGCTTGCCAAGTCAAAGTAGTACGAAAGGAACAGTCCCGTAATTACGGATACAATGGATATTAAAACCGAGTAAAGGAGCGTCTGCTTAAAGCTCCGGCTGAATTGCATAGCGGTGATTACAGGGATGACCATTAATGCGCCTATAAGCAATATCCCGACAATTCTCATTGAGAGCGAAATAGTAACAGCCGCGAGAATCATCAGGATGAGATTGAAAACCTTTGCATTAACACCACTGACAATTGCCAGTTCTTCATCAGAGGAAACGAAGAAGAGTTCCTTGTAAAATGATATCACCATTATAATGACGAAGATGCCAAGTGTCCCTATGAAATACAGGTCACCCTGTGAAACAGTTGCAATACTTCCAAAAAGAAAACTGAAAAGCCCGATGTTAAACCCCCGTGCCAGGCTGATAATTACAACAGCGACCGCCATGCCTGACCAGAGAAAAAGGGCAAGTGCGGACTCTCCGAAGATCTTTTTGCTTTCCCTCAGTTTCTCAACTGCTACTGCTGTAAAAACTGATACGATAACAGCAGATACGACAGGGTCGGTCCTGGTCAGCAATCCTATTGCCACACCCGCAAGCGAGACATGGGCCAGCGTATCAGCAAGGCGTGAAAAACGACGTATTACAAGGAACGTGCCGATCAGCGGTGCAATGACGCCTATGATTGTGCCTGCTGCAAAGGCGCGGACCATGAAACTGAATTGAAAAATTTCGAACATTTTTTAGCTTTCAGCTTTCAGCGGTCAGCTATCAGCAAAAGAATATTACTCGCTTTGCGAGTTTTGACAACGCTCATAGAGCGTTTTAGCTGACGGCTGATAGCTGACAGCTGATCGCTTTTTTTTAATGATTATGAAAAATTGATGTTACCTTTCTTCCGTATACCTGTTCTAAAAAGTCTTCTTTAATATAATCCTGCGGTGAACCGTGGCAGATCAGACGGCGGTTCAGGCAGAGGACACCATTTACTTCATGTGCAATCGCGCCTACATCATGAGAGACAAAAATAATGGTTATTTTTTCTTCTTTATTAAGATGTTTAAGGAAGGCATAGAACCTGTCTTTAGATGCAATATCAACACCAACAACAGGTTCATCAAGGATGAGTATTCCCGGCTCTCCTGCCAGTGCCCTTGCGATGAATACTCTCTGGCGTTCACCTCCTGAAAGCTCTCCGATAAGCCGGTCCTTCAGCTGCGATATCTCGGCAATATCCATTGCCTGTCTGATGGCTGCATGGTCTTCCTGGCGGTATCTTCTGAACAGGCCCACCTTTGCTGTTCTTCCGCTCTGAACAACCTCTGCAACAGATGCAGGAAAATAAAATTCTTCATGGGCAGCCCTCTGGGGAACATAACCGAGCTTATAACGGGCCTTAAAGTGATGGATTTCCTGCCCGAATATTTTGATTTTGCCTGAAGTTGGTTTTAAGAGACCGAGCATTATTCTGATAAGTGTTGTCTTGCCCCCGCCGTTTGGTCCGATAATTCCGAGATAATCACCTGAATTGACGGCAAAAGAGATATGCTCCAGTACAGGTTGATCATTAAAACCGTAGTTGACGTCTTCAAGTTCAATGCAGTCTTCTTTTCCCATTAGCGGCACTCCAGGGCAATGCGTAAATTTCTGAGATTGTCTTCCATGACAGAAATATACGTCCGGCCTTCATCAATGTTTTTTGATGTCAATCCGCCCAGCGGGTTGAGGACAAGTGTCTTAGCCCCTGCTTCATCGGCTATTGTTTCCGCGAGTCTTGGGCTTAGCAGTTCTTCAAAAAAGATAAATTTGATATTCATTTTCCTCGCAAGTTTGACGAGTTCGATCATTTTCCTGGCGGATGGCTCTTCTTCCGGGGATATCCCTGTTATGGAATGTATGGTAAGTCCGTAACGGTCAGCCATATAACTGAAGGCATTATGGGAAACTATTATATTTTGCCTTGAGCAGTCTTTGAGGCCTGATACGAATTTTTCGTGAAGCCCGCTTAGTTTTCGAATGTACGACTGACTGTTCCTGTTATAGATTTCTTTATTGTCAGCATCAGTATAAATAAGTGCATCCCGTATGGCTTCTACTTCCCTGATTGCGAGAAGAGGGTCAAGCCATGTGTGAGGGTCGGAATATCTGTTTCCATTAAATTTCGGGTCTGAGTGTGTGATAGAAATATGTTCTGCCATTTTCAGGACTGCCGTTCCCTGCTTCTTCAGGTCGGGCCAGATTCTTTCAGCCCAGGGATCAATCCCTGCACCGTGAAATAAAAAGATATCAGAGGTGTAAACCTTCTTGATATCTCTTGGTGTAGGTTCAAACTCATGCGGTTCTGCACCGGGGGGCATTATATTTGTTACGTCTGCATAGTCAGAGCCGACCTGTTCGGCAAAATGAGCAAGGGGGTAAAAACTTGCGGTGATTTTAATTTTCCCCTTTGTAGCTGCAAAACTATTATTAATGGTTAATAGAGAAATGATAAAAATCAATGCAGTAAATTTTTCGGAGATAACGCTTTTTCTTACTGGCATTTTGCACAGAGCCCCTGGAACTCAAGTGAATGTTTGATCGTTTTAAAGTTGTTTTCTCTCAGTATTTTCTTTTCCTCATCTTCGAGGCACCCGTCCAGCTCAACGCACTCAATATAATCGCAGTTTATGCAGACGATATGATGATGATGGTTGTCAGGCCAGATCTCATATCTCCTTTTACCGTCACCGAACTGCAGTTCGCGTATAATTCGCTGCCCCTTGAGAAAGTCGATCTCGCGGTATATTGTTGTCTTGTTTACAGAGACATCCATTTTTTCGAGGCGTGAATTCAGGTCTGCGGCTGCTAAAGGGTTTTTGCTGCATACAAAAATCCGGATCAATGTTTTCCTTGCACGGGTAAGGCGGAATCCCTTTGATTTTAAGAGGTCAAAAATAATACTGGATTTTGGCACACACTTATTATAATGCAACTCAGTTGCAAATACAATGATATAATATAACAGAGAAAAGCGTTACTATATCTGGAAATAATTATGGAAGAAGATGTTAATTGCAGTGAAGTTGCATTATTTGGCAATGCAATAAATGCTGTTATATTTCATCAATAGCATAATCTGTCGACACTCTCTCCGGAGCTTTGGGAACGGAGGAAGGACAACCCACAGGCACTATATGGCCACAGGCCTCAGGTTTTCCGGCAGATCAAGCGCTTCTGAGACCAGGTTCTCATGGAAGGCGCCGATTGGAATTTGTAATTTGGGATTTGTTTATTGTAATTTTAATAACGGCATTCCAATAGCCGGGTCGATTTCCCTGGTTGCATTGATGCCTTCCATCTCAATTATAATCGCTTCGAGAATGAGAAATGTTTCCGACTTTTCCCGGAGACAGCCGACCTTGACCATGTCCTTTTTCCCGAAGGCAGCATGGAAATGTATCTTTGGTTCATCTCCCTGCCAGAAAATAGTGCCGATCCCGATTATCTCATGGCTTTCTCCGAGCTCTTTCCAGACTGGCTTTGGCGGCAGGTCATCCGTTTCAGGGCCCACGACAATCTTCCCTTCACGCATACCGCCCACAAGATAAAAGACCCCTGCTTTAACATCTTCTTTTTTTGCAATATCGACCAGATTGCCGAGCACATCATCGTGATCATCGAATTTGGCAACGATCATCCGTCCGGGTTTTCCAATTTGATATTTCATAACAGACCTCCCTGAAATGTAGAATGATTATGAATTATATATGTTACAGACTATTAGTTCAAAAGCGGGAAGATCTACATTCTCCTTTTATATTTCTTTTTTCCTCTGAAGAGGTGTAAAAAATTAGGATTATCCCTATACACCTTCTGTACAATGGATTAATTCAAAAATTAAAATTACCTGCCAGAATATAGGAAAAAATAATTGAATTTCAGCTGATATGATGTAAACTAATGATTAATTATGAACAAACTTGTTTTATTGAAATCTCTGGTACTGGTCCTTGCTATATAGGTATACAGAACGCTGACGAGCCAGGCAAATCCATACCTGCTCTGCTTCTGAAAAGATCTGTATTGAGGCGTAAAGATGGAAGAATTTAATTTAGGTGTAACTACCAACATCAAAAAAGAATCTATAATTTATCTGCTCATTATTGCCCTTACTGGAGCAGTATCCTACCATTTATTACAGCACATACAGCAAGCAATTGCCGCTACTGTCTTTATTGCTCTGGTAATCGGGACATTGATGTTCTGGAAATTCAGAGTTGCTATTGCTTTCATCGGCATTGTCATTTTACTCCTTACGAAAACCATCAATTTAGATCATGCCGTCGAATTCATGAATCTCGATGTGATCCTCTTTTTGATGGGGATGATGATTATTGTAGGGATGCTTAGACGTGCAAGTTTTTTTCGATGGCTGCTTGCACAAGGTTTACACCACACAAAATTTGAGCCTTATCGACTCTTCGTTATTGTCGTTGTGTTAGCGGCTTTCATGGCAGCTCTTGTTGACGAAGTCACATCTATTCTGTTTATGGTGGCCTTGACTCTTGATTTTTGTAATTATTTCAAACTTAAACCGGTCAAAATGATCATAATAGTCGTCTTTGCTACCAATATTGGAAGCTCATGGACAGTCTTGGGAAACCCCATAGGAATTTTAATAGCACTTCGCTCCGGGCTCACCTTTGAAGATTTTCTGCAAACCGCCTTCCCTATAGGAATTATTAATCTGATCGTTATCCTTATCTTTGGACTAATATGGATGCGGCAGGACTTGAAGGATTTTAAGGACCAGATAGAATGTTATTCTCCAAAAGTGAAGGAGCGGTTTTTAAAAGACCTGGCGGTCCTTCCGGATAAAGAATTATTTCTCGGCAGTTCTGCTATCTTTGTGAGCGTTATCCTGCTATTAGCTCTCCATCATCGCCTGGAACTCGTTTTTGACCTGGAGCCTAATACTCTACTAATAGGCGTCTCTCTTCTTGGAGCAGGCATTGTAATGCTTTGGAAGCGCAATGAAGCCAGAACCTTTCTCATGGAGGACGTAGACTGGTGGACACTCATTTTCTTCATGTTTCTATTTGCTAAAGCAGGAGCCCTAAAATATGTAGGCCTGACTGATCTTATTGGAGAATCCCTTCTCAGCATTACCGGCAGCCAAAATATGCCTCTTCTCGTCACCCTTGTTCTCTGGATTGTTGGTTTTGCCTCAGCAGCGGCAGACAACGTAGTCGTAGTGGCAACCTTTATTCCGGTCTTGCAATACTTAAACCAGCATTTTGAATCTAACACACTCTGGTGGGCCTTGCTCCTGGGAGGATGCTATGGCGGCAATCTCACCATGGTGGGCTCTACAGCAAATATTATAGCTCTGGGAGCTTTGGAAGAAAGAGAAAATCACCACATGCATTTGAAATTCTGGATAAAATTTGGCTTCTTTGGTGCCATAGTCCCCATGATCATTGGCACCATAGCTCTAATGATTTTCAGTTAGTAACTGTCACTGGCTGTCATGGAATAGAGCAGGGCCGATACCATCGCATTTCCACGTTTTTGCACTAATTCATTAATTTTCCTTATTAACCTATATATATTTGATTTCATAACTAGTGTTCAATTAAACTAATTGTCCATTTGTCTCATATTGTAATTATTACGACTCATAAGATAAAATGCTGTTTCGCATTGATTTCCGGAAAAAAGGTGGTATAGATGATAGAGAAAACATGCCAGAAGATACTGGACAGGTACACAAAGGAAAAGGGCAGTGTTGTATCCATTCTCCAGGACATGCAGGAGACCTTCGGTTATATCCGTGAGGATGCGGTCGAGCTGGTTGCAAAGAAACTGAATATCCCTTCAAGCAGCTTTTATGGTGTGGCAACTTTTTATTCGCAGTTTTATCTGAAGCCGCGCGGCAAAAATATTGTCACAGCCTGCTGTGGTACAGCGTGTCATATAAAAGGGGCTGAGGCAATAATTAACAGAGTAAGGGCTGACCTGGCCCTGCCGGAAGGTGAGGTCACAACTGCTGACGGTAAATTTACAATGGAAAGTGTAGCTTGTGTGGGTGCATGCAGTATCGCACCTGTTGTTATTGTTAATAAGAAGGTCTATGGGGGGGTGACACCGGAAAAGGCCTCCAGCATAATCAAGGAAAACGAAAAAAACAATAAAGGCGGATAGAATGGCGCTCAAAAAGAAAACCGATATAAAAACAAAGTCCAAGTCAACGGTCAAAAAGAAGACATCGGCCAGGCCCAAAAAAGTGACAAAGGACGGGGGCAGAGCTGCAAAGGAACTTACTATAAAGGTATGCATGGGCACCGGCGGTATTGCTGCCGGGAGCGAGGATGTCATAAATGAGTTTTCAAAACAGCTCAAGGCCCATGGTGTTAAGGCGGATATTGTCAAGAAATGCGTTAACAAAACCGGATGCCGCGGTTTTTGCGCGAAAGATGTTCTGGTTGAAATAAATCTTAATGAAGAGAATTCGGTTTACCAGCTTATTACTGTTGACAAGGTCAGCCGTATCGTTGAAGAGCACATTGTGGGCGGTGACCCGGTCGACAAGTGGCTTGTAGGTCCTGAATACCACGCCTTTCACGACAAACAGACCAAGATCCTTCTCAAACAGTGCGGGCAGATAGACCCTGAAGATATTAATGCTTACCTTGAAGTGGGAGGCTATGAAGGATTGAAGAAGACCCTTTCCCAGATACCTTTTGAGGTAATTGAAGAAGTTAAGTCTTCGGGGCTTCGAGGTAGGGGAGGAGCAGGTTTCCCGGCAGGGTTAAAATGGGAGTTCTGCAGTATGTCCGCAGAGGAGACAAAATATATTATATGTAATGCTGACGAGGGGGACCCCGGCGCGTTTATGGACAGGGCGCTAATTGAAGGGAATCCTCATGCGGTCATTGAGGGCATGATAATCGGCGGTTACGCTATTGGTGCAAAAGAGGGCTATATCTATATCCGTGCCGAGTATCCGCTTGCGATCAAGAGGCTTGAGATAGCCATAGCGCAGGCCAGGAAAAAAGGTTTTCTCGGCAAGAACATATTAAAAAAAGGATTTGAATTTGATTTATATATAAAGCAGGGCGCCGGCGCGTTTGTCTGCGGTGAGGCTTCGGCCCTGATGAAGTCGATTGAAGGCAAGCGCGGAATGCCGAGGGCCAAGCTGTGGCGCTCTTCAGTCAAGGGCCTGTGGGACAAACCTACAGTGCTCAATAATGTTGAGACCTTTGCTAATATTCCGCTCATTATTACCAATGGAGCGGAATGGTACAGGGGTTTTGGTACGGAAAAGAACACAGGAACAAAGGTTTTTGCGCTTACCGGGAAGATGAAGAACACCGGTCTGATCGAAGTCCCGATGGGCATGTCCCTCAGGGAAATGATCATGGACATCGGCGGCGGCATGACCGGGAAGAACAAGCTGAAGGCAGTCCAGACCGGAGGCCCGTCAGGAGGCTGTATCCCTGCCAAACATCTTGATATTGCGGTTGATTTTGATTCGCTCTCTTCAGTGGGTTCCATGATGGGTTCGGGAAGTATGGTGGTAGTCGATGAAAACACATGCATGGTTGATCTGGCCAAGTTTTTCCTTACTTTTACTGAGGACGAGTCATGCGGTAAATGCGTGCCCTGCAGGATCGGCACAAAGAGGATGCTCGAAATATTGACAAGAATTACAGAGGGCAATGGCAGGGAAGGTGATATTGAACTCCTGCTTGAGCTTGGTAATAATATAAAACACGCGTCATTATGCGGCCTCGGCCAGTCAGCGCCGAATCCCGTACTTTCTACGATACGTTTTTTCAGAGACGAATATGAGGCGCATATAAAATATGGACGTTGTCCTGCGAGTGCATGTAAATCGCTCCGACAGTATCTTATAAGCGAAGAAGCATGCAAAATGTGCGGCAAGTGCAGCAGGGTATGTCCTTCAGGAGCAATCAAATGGCAGCCGCGGAACAAAGCGGAACTCGATAAATCAAATTGTGTGAAATGCGGGGCATGCTATGATGCCTGCCCGTTTAACGCCATTCTGTAATTAATGTTCAGGAGGGAAAATATATGTTAAGCAAAGATCGATTAAAAGAAATGAAATTGTTCAAAGAGCTTTCAGATGATGAGATCGAGAAAGTTGCTTCAATACTCGATGAGGCGATATATAAGAAAGGCGCCAATGTATGGGAGGAAGGCGCTGCTGAGCAGGGTCTCCAGATCATTGATTACGGAAAAATAAGAATCAGCAGGAATACAAACGAAGGGCACAGGCAGGTGCTTGCCGTATTAAAGGAAAACCATTTCTTCGGCGAGCTTTCACTCCTGGACGGCCGTTCGCATTCAGCGTCAGCAGAGGCCCTTGAGGAAACGAAAGTGTTTGTTCTCCAAAGAAGCAAAATGGAAGCGCTTCTGAAAGAGAGTCCGCCGACTGCTTATAACATTCTCCGCGTAATGACCATTGAGATATGCGAACTGCTGCGTCAGATGAACGCCAAGTTTATGGATATGGTCAATTATGTATGGGAATCCAGAGATTAATGGGAGGTAGTTTTGTCAGAAAATAACCTGAAAGTCACGATAAACGGCAAAGAAGTTCTTTGCAATAAAAACGAGACCATCCTTGATGCTGCCAGGAAGGCGGAAGTCAAGATACCTACGCTCTGCCATGATGACAGGCTTGAACCTTATGGTGCATGCCGGCTCTGTATTGTTGAGATCAGGGATGTCCCGAGACCGGTGCCTGCATGCACTACACGTGTGAAAAACAATATGGAAGTCCTTACTGAAACTGATGAGGTCAGAGGGATGAGAAAAAACATTCTCGAACTTCTTCTTTCTAACCATCCCAATGACTGCATGAGATGTGAGGCGACGGGCGATTGTTCGCTCCAGACATTCTCTTATGAATATGGAGTTGATGGAAAACGTTTTGAAGGTGAGTCATGGGACCTGCCGATAAAGGATGACAACCCTTTCATAGTATTTGAACCGAACAAGTGCATACTCTGCGGCAGGTGTGTGAGGATATGTAACGAAGTAGTGATGGCGGGTACGATCGAGCTTGAGGGAAGGGGTTTTGATTCTAAACCCAATACATCATTTGGAAAACCGAGGACACTTGATAATTGCGAGTTTTGCGGCCAGTGTGTATCTACCTGTCCGACAGGTGCTCTTACCGACAAAAAATCGCGCGGTAAGGGACGTGCATATGAAATGACCAAAACCAAAACTACATGTCCGTACTGCGGCACGGGATGTAACTTTTATTTGAATGTTAAAAAAGGTGAGGTTGTCAAAGTTACATCTGACTATGACGCGCCTGTTAACCAGGGCAACCTCTGCATTAAGGGGCGCTATGGTTACGACTTCATTCACAGCACTGAAAGAATTACGACCCCTATTATAAAAAAGGGCGATAAATATGTTGAGGCAACATGGGATGAGGCGCTCGGGCTGATTGCTGAGAAGTTCGGTGAAATTCTCGAGAAGAACGGACCCAGTTCCATTGGCGCATTTTCTTCTGCGCGCTGCAGCAATGAAGAGAATTTTCTTCTTTCAAAACTGGTAAGGACGGTATTTAAGAGCAACAACGTAGATTGTTGCGCACGTGTCTGACACGCTCCTACTGTGGCCGGTCTGGCCACCAGCCTGGGAGCAGGTGCTGCTACCAATTCACTGGCGCAGATGCCTGACATTGATACGTTGTTCCTGTTCGGATCAAACCCGACAGAGGCCCATCCCATAGTTTCACTTCACCTGAAAAAGGCCCTCCGCAAAGGCGCCAAACTGGTAGTCGGTGATCCAAGACAGACATGGATGGCGAGGCGTGCCGATGTATGGCTCAACCTTAAACCCGGTACCAACATTGCTATTCTTAACGGCATCATACATGTTATTTTGAAAAAAGGGTGGGAGAACAAAGAGTTCATTAAAGACAGGACCGAGGGCTTTGCAGAGCTTAAGGCCAAAGTCAAAGAATACACTCCGGAGAAAGTCGAAAAGATTACGGGAGTTGCAAAAGACAGAATAGTTGAAGCTGCACGGTTATATTCACATGCAGGCAAGGCAATGATCGTCTACGGTCTCGGAGTTACCGAGCACCAGACAGGGACTGAAAATGCGATGGCTATTGCGAACCTTGCCCTTGTATGCGGCCATATCGGGAGACCTTCTACAGGCATCATGGCGCTGAGAGGCCAGAACAATGTTCAGGGTTCATCAGACCTCGGACCATTGCCTGCCACACTTCCCGGTTATCAATCTGTTACCGAGCCCAAATCACGTGCCAGATTTGAAAAGGCATGGGGGGTTTCATTATCACCTGAGATAGGACTTAAATCAGTTGAGATGCTGGATAAAGCGATAGAGAAAAAATTCAAGGGACTGTTTATCCTCGGTGAAGACCCGGCACAGACTGACCCGAATGCCCATGAGGTCAGGGAGGCCCTTGATTCACTCGAATTTCTAGTGGTGCAGGACCTCTTTCTTACTGAGACAACGAAACATGCAGATGTGATTCTCCCGGGTGCCAGCTTTGCTGAAAAGGACGGTACCTTTACCAACGGCGAGCGCAGGGTCCAGAGGATAAGAAAAGCGATCGAACCTGTTGCAGGCAAGGCCGAATGGCAGGTTATTTGTGAAATTGCTGCCAGGATGGGTTATTCGATGCATTATGAACATCCTTCTGAGATCATGGATGAGATCGCTAGCCTTGTCCCGATATACGGAGGCATCAGTTATGAGCGTCTTGAAAAGGAAAGCCTTCAGTGGCCATGCCCGGACAAGGACCACCCGGGAACGACGACATTATATTCGGACCTTTTCTCAAGGCCCGGCGGTCTTGCAAAGTTCATGGCTCTTGATCACAAGGGCCCCGGGGAAAAGACGAACAAAGAGTATCCTTATACATTAATTACCGGAAGGATCCGAGAGCATTATAATAACGGTTCAATGACAAGAAGGATCCCCGAGATCCTTGAAGTCGCTTCCGAAGAACTGCTTGAGATCAGTCCTGAAGACGCTAAAAAATTAAAGATCAAAAACGGCGACTGGGTCAAGGTTTCTTCAAAAAGAGGCAAGATAAAGGTCCGGACCAAAGTGACCGACCGTTCACAAAAAGGCAATGTCTTTATGACATTCCATTATCCTGAAGCTTTATCAAATCTTCTTACATCAGAGCACAGGGACCCGATCACGGGCACCCCTGAGTATAAGGCCTGTGCAGTGAAGATAGAGAAATAGTGCGGAAGCGCGAAAGCGGGAAAGCGCGGAAGTAAAAAAGCTCCCCCCCTTTAAAAGGGGGGTTTTTATTCCCCTCTTTTCCAAAGAGGGGCTGGGGAGATTTTATTATTAAATCTCTGTAAACTTAATTTAAATAAACATCTAAAGGAGAAGATCATGTTAGATCCTAAAAAGATCACCATGTATACAGGTGGTCACAAAGGCACAGAAGAGTATTTCGGTCAGTCTGCTGAGAAGTATGGCATGCAGGAGGTAACATTAAATTTTGAAGGGCATGATGTAAGCCGTGACAAGGGTCTGAAACTGCTCTCAGAAGAGGAATTATCCCGCGGCGGTGTCAGTCCGGACATCATTGAAAAGCGCATGGAACGGTCATTTGCGAAAACACCCCTGATGCTGAAGATCTTTCAGGTGATCTTTCATATTGTCAATAATGGCTATCAGGTATTTGCCGTAGGCTGGCTGCTCTCTAACGGAACGGTCAAGGGCGGTACAGGCTGGGGTGTTGAACTGGCAAAGCTGTTCAACCGGCCGGTGCATCTGTTTGAGCAGGAAAGGAAAGAGTGGGTTTCATGGGTAAATAATGAGTGGATAACGGAAGACCCGGTCATATCACATAAAACTATAGCCGTTACTGGAACGCGGAACTTGAATGATGAAGGCAGGCGGGCCATTGATGAACTGTTTGAGCGATCTTTTAATAGTTCTGACAAATAATAATTCCAGGCATTTAGAAGTGTTATCAAAAAAACCGCTTGATTTTTAAACTTAAAAAAGTACTATATACATAATACATAAATATGTTCTTGGTGAACCAAAGCAAATTAAAGGAGTAATGACCATGAGCAAAAACAAACGGGAGGATGAATCTCCGGAGGCACTTGCCCTTTACAGGGAGATTGTGGTTTCGACAAACACACTTATATGGCGCACTGATACGGAGGGACGGTTTACTTTTCTTAATCCCGCATGGGAAAGCTATGGATATGAAATAGGGGAAATGTTTGGAAAGCCTTTTTCCAACTTCCAGATGCCCGAGGCTGCGGAACATTATGTTGCCTCTTTCAGAAACTGTCTTATAGGTGAGCCGATAGTGGGCCATGAGACAACATATTTTTCGAAGAACGGGGACGAGGTTTATCTGACCATTAATATGATACCGTTGTATGATAGCAGTAATGTTATCATCGGTACTCAGGGGACTGCATTTGATATTACTGAACGTAAACATGCTGATGACCTGCTGCAGTATATAAGCGCTAAAGATGAACTTACAGGCCTTTATAACCTTCATACGTTTATGAGTATGACCGAGCAGCAGATAAAAACTGCCGAGCGGGAAAAACAGGAAATGTTAATTATATATGCCGGTGTGGATGAAATGCGGTCAATGAACGATGTGCTTGGCAATGAAGCGGGAGATGAGGTATTGATTGATGTTGCAAAGATTCTCAGAAAGACCTTTCGCGAGGCTGATGTGCTTGCGAGGACAGGGGGGGATGAATTTGTAATATCGACTCTCGTGTCCTCAAGAGATACAGAGGAAATGATCATGAAACGTCTTAACGGGAATATAGACGAGTTTAATGCAGACCGGAGTGAAACCATTAAACTGTCACTGAGCTTTGGAACGTCATTTTATAATCCGGAGCATTCTGTTTCCATCGAAGAAGTCCTGTCCCGTGCAGACGATAAAATGCATGAGAGTAAGAAAAGAAAAAAGGGGTAATTTGCAGGAGCGATCCGGTGGGGCGCCCTTTTTTATTGGTTATTGCCAATTATAAGGGCGAGGCACCGGATCGCCCCTACATGGGTTTATAAATAAAAACCTGTTTGCAGTGTTCGCAGAAGTTTGCTTTGTCTTCCCGGATCTGCGCGTCTTTAAAATACTCAATTTCTACCAGATTGATCTGTCTCTGCTCATTGGTTTTTTCGCAGGAGTGTTCAATAGTATCCTTGTCGCAATCAATATAGGTATAGCTATCTTCAACATTTGAAAGTAACGCAATTATTTCCATTTCTTTTTCCTCTTCGTCCATAACGGCCACCTCCGGGATCAATGAATTTTGACGTTATTATATCATGGGAGCATGATAAAAGTGAGACGTACTGTAGGGACGATCCGGTGTCTCGCCCTTTTTATTTGTTATTGCCAATTATAAGGGCGAGACACCGGATCGTCCCTGCATTAAAGGTTTAAATCGAAAATCCCGTAATAAATATAAGGATTTTATTATGAAAGGTAGGTGAGTAGTCGATTGAAGTTAATAGGGAAGTTAGAAGAAATAAAAAAGAGCGGGCTCAATAGTTGTTCCAGACTCATAATCTCTTACAAGGAAAAGAGGCAGAAGAGACAAAGAAATCAGCTTCAGGCTACACTAAAGATGGGCAGCATTCGAAGGATTAAATGAACTAGTGTCGTGTCAACTCTCAAGTGTCGGGTAAAGCCTGGATAGCTTTATTCGAGCATCTTCTGTAGTGAATTGCCAATTGA
>JBDLIC010000015.1:0-35347 GCA_039715075.1 Nitrospirota bacterium | reverse complement strand
TCAACATTCGATGTTGGACGTTCGATGTTCGATGTTCATTTTTTTTCAGTAAACCTTCCACAGTCCCCCGGCACAATAATAACTTAGCGCTTTTGGGGCAGAGCCCCTACAATCGTCATTATGGACAAACCTTTAAGATATTGCACTATGGTGCTGTTTTAACATAAGATATTCAAAGGGGGAAATGAAAAACAATCTTTGGGAATCAATAATGGCAAATCTGAAAATTAGAGTATTTAAAGATGGGACATCCGGTCCTGAAACAACTATCACAATTCCTCTTAATGTACTAAGGCGAGCATCCAAGATTATGCCGAGCCATGTGTTGTCAGCTCTGGAAGAAAAGGGGATAGACATTAACCATCTTCTTTATGCGACAAAGAAAGATAAAATACCGGGTACTCTTGTCGAAATAGAGGAGCACAGAAAAAACGAAAAGGTTGTTATTTCTGTCGAGTAGTGCCGGTTGTACGCTTTCCCTGTCAATCCCGCCGTATTACAGCTCTCTTCTTAAAAAAAGCTAAAGAAAAAACTATTAAAGTCCGTTAAAAGGGGACGGAGGGCTAAATTAATGAGTAAAGAAATCGGACTGCTCGAAAAGTCTGGTATATCTGATACCGAACAGAATCTGGAAAGTAAGCAGAAACTTAACTGCTGGGAATTCAAAAAGTGCGGCCAACCGCAGCAAAGTAGCTGCGATAATACTCAGCCAGAACAATTTTGAAGATGTGGTAGACCTTGAGGGTGGTATCAAAAAGTGGCCCTATGAGAAACAGGGACGTATGGTTTCAGATTGATATCCGGATAATTTTGCAAAATTATAAAAATTCCCTACAAGAACTCACCGACAAAAAAGTTTTCTTTCTTCTCCCTTTTTACGGTTGTTTCCGGGCCATGTCCTGAGAAGATTTTTGTCTCTTCAGGTAAATCAAGCAGGCGTTTAAAGGAAGACTTCAGCTGTTCCATGCTCCCTCCGGGGAAATCAGTCCTGCCGACAGAACCCTGGAATATTGTGTCTCCGCTCAGTAAAATTCCTTCTCCGTAAAGGCTTACGCTGCCCGGACTGTGACCCGGAGTATGCATAACTTTGAAGTTCAGGTTGCCTACTTTTATGTCGTCACCTTCTGACATGAATTCATCAGGCTGGGGAAGTTCGTCCAGCTCAAAACCCCAGAACGATGCCTGCTCTTTTGCAAGGCCGTACCCATCAAGGTCTTCTTTATGCAGGATGATCTTTGCCCCTGTTTCTTTTCTGATGTCCCCGGCTGCTCCTATATGGTCAAAATGGGCATGTGTACATATTATTGAATGTACCTCCAGGCCGCTCTCTTTAACCAGGTCCATAATTCTTTCACCTTCATCTCCGGGATCAATAACAACAGCCTGTTTTGTTTGCTCATCACCTATTAAATAAGAATTTGTCTCAAGCTGACCGACAGCCAATCTTTTAATAATCATGGTTTTTCTCCTTCTGGTAAGGGCAGGCTTTAATCCTACACTTACAATTATGAAATATATTTAAACCTGCTGTTTCTTTTTTCTCAAATTTATAAGATAATTAAGTTCTTCACTCTTCATTAAGTACATTATCAAAAAATACAATCCTGCACACAACACAATAGTTCCTATAAGGATAGCCGATTTTTCAAGGGTCCTTCCGCTTTCCATCCACATATCCCCCTTTATAAGCTGCCACCCTGTAAGCCCCATTATTAACGAGGCAGATGATACCTTGATGAAAGACTTGAAGATATTCTTTCCATCCACTCCTCCCAATTTTCCTCTTAAAAGATAAAAAAGGACAATGAAGTTAACGGCAGCAGAAATAGAGAGAGAGAGGGCCAATCCGCCATGTTTTAAAGGGCCTATCAGAATAAAGCTGAAAATTATATTTGTTGTTACAGAAATTAAAGCAACTTTTAATGGTGTCTTTGTGTCCTGCATTGAATAAAAAGGGGTCCTGACCACCTTTAAACCTACAAACGCCCACAAACCGCATGAATAATAAAGAAGGGCAGTGACCGTCCCGGCTGTTGCTTCATATGTGAATTCACCTCTCTGGAAAAGGATATTTATTATTGGACCGGATAGTGCTATTAATCCAGCCATTGCAGGTATACTCATAAAGAAAACCAGTTTGAGGGAAAATGAAAAAGTCTCTCTCATTGTGTCTATATCTCCTTTTGCTGCCTGCTCAGACATGAAGGGCAGAACAGCCGTAGACATGGCAACACCGAAAATCCCTATCGGAAATAGAACAAGCCTTATTCCATAATATAGATATGTGGCGCTTCCCTCAGATAGATAAGATACGAAAATATTGCTTATAAGGACATTGATTTGAGTGGCACCTATTGCGGCCAGTACAGGAAGAACGAGCAGTAGGACCTTTTTTAGGCCGGGGTGTGAAAACGAAAAGACCGGTCTGAAACTGTATTTTTCTCTGGCCAGACCCAGGAGCTGTACACCATACTGGCATGCTCCGCCAAGGGTAACCCCGATACCTATGGCAATGATGGGGACATGAAACTCGGGTGCGAGGAAGAGGGCGGACCCTATTATCGCAAGATTGAATGATGCAGGTGCAAGGGCAGGTATGAAAAATGAACGTAAAGAATTAAGGACCCCCATCAATAGAGCAGAAAGGCTTATAAAGAGAAGAAAGGGGAACATTATACGTATCAGTTTAATAGTCAGTTGAAACTTGACTGGATCACTTTTGAAACCAGGAGCAAAGAGTGAGGCAATATAAGGAGCAAGTAAAATCCCGACAAGGCATATTATGATCAGAAAACAAAGAAGAAAGGCGAACACAACGCCTGCAAGCTTTTTTGCCTCTTCTTTGCCTTCCTTTGTCTGGTACTCTGTAAAGACCGGGACAAACCCTGCGGACACAGCTCCTTCAGCAAAAAGCTCTCTCAACAGGTTCGGTATGCGGTAGGCAACAAAAAAAGCATCGGTCAGGCCTGTAGCGCCGAAAATTCTGGCAAGTATAACATCCCTGATAAAGCCTAATATGCGGCTGATATTGGTAGCTGCGAATATATGACCTGCTGCTTTTGTAACACTGCGCTTTTCATCCATAAACTTGACTTCCCTGCCCCTTACATGTTAAAAAGTATGTTACTTTCAGACGTATCTGAATAAGAATAATTATTAATCACAAAGATTAGCAAATTTATAACGACACGGAGGTAGAAAATTGCCGGCAAAATCAACGCCAAATAAAAGTAAATCAGCTATGAAAAGGGTCAAACAGGACAAAGTAAAGGCCCTGAAAAACAAATCTACCAAAAATACACTGAAGACACTCACAAAAAGGCTTGAGTCAGAGGTTGCAAACAAGAGCGCAGAAGGTGCAGCAACTGCACTGAAAACGGTCCTGTCTGCAATCGATAAAGCAGCCAAAAAGGGAATCATCCACAGGAATACAGCTGCAAGGAAAAAATCCTCTCTTGCGAAGCTTGTCAACTCCATGCTCCCTTCTGAAGCAGCTTAATAAGTAATACTTCGAGCACAAGCCCCGGTCTTCCGGATGTCTTTATTCTCAGGTCTGCTTCATGCAGGCTCTCGAAGATCCGGAAGAAGTCGTTTTCATTGAATGAAGAGAGGTGCTTTCTGAGGATATTATAAGTCTTTGTCCTCATCTTCATCGGCCTCTTTCCCCTGTTGAGCCATAATGTATGGAACTGTTTGAAATGCCAGTTCAGGGTACCCAGAATAACAGTGGCTTCCATCACATTTTTTCCCAGGATGGTTTTTAAAATAGAAAAAGCCCGGCTCTTGCGGCCTGATATTAACGAATCAAGAAGGTCAAAGGGAGTATAATTTCTCATCATGCTTGTTGTAGAAACAATATCTTTTCCTGTGACCGTCTTATTGCCTGCAAGCGAGAGCTTTTCGATTTCCATAAGTAATAGTCCTATCTCGTATCCTACAAAGTCTATGAGATTGTCAACAGCATCATCTGTTAGTTTTATCCCTTTTTCTGCTGCTTTCTGTTTCAGCCACACCGGTACATCGTATTCCTTTATATTGAGAGAAAAAGTTTTCCAGTCTGCCTTTAATGAGGCCCTGGGTGCTTTTTGAGAAAGGACCACCATGCAGGTACTTTCGGGGAGATCATTAAGGCCGGGCATTATTTTTTTTATTACGGGTGTTTTAAACAGATGGAAGTCTTTTATAACGACGAGCCTCCGCTGAGTCATAAAGGGGAGTGTTGATGAAGCATCAATAATTCCCTGGGGTTCTGAGGAAGAGTCGAACTGATCATAATTAAAGTCCTTTGTTCCGGGGTCGACAACAATTTCGATGACCTTTGAAAGGGCCTCTTCCAGAAAGCAGCTTTCTTCGCTCCATAAATAATAGAGAGTCCCGGGCAGGCCGTTTGCGAGCTCTTTTGAGAGTGACTTATTTAGCATATCTCATAATTATCTGCCCTATTAGTTCCCGTGCAATCTCCCTGCTTGCCTTATCGGTCAGCTGCTCTTTGTTTGCTACACTTTCAGCTACTGATCCAGCAGATTCAAAGGTGATCTTTATTGGTGAGCTCATAGACTTAAATTCAGTAATCCTGTCTTTGTCTATTAATTTTATGTTGACCTGCATCATTATTTCCTGTTCTTTTACTTTTTCATCAACTGCTCCGACAGCGCCGAGTTGAAAATTTATTACCGTTGCCTGGAGTTCCACGTTGCCGCCTGATGACTTGACCTCTATCCCCTGATTGATAAATTCATTCGAAAGGGCATTGTGTATCCGTTCTTCAAGATGGGGCTCATAGGTTTTGTTCTTAACAGGCTTAATAGTTACTGAGTTAAAGGGGAGCAGCCTTGATCCGGTCATGTGATAACCGCAGGAAACAAGGAACAGTACAATTGTAATAATTGCAGGATAAAACAGGACTTTATTTTTTAAATTTAAATAGCTCATTTGTGAATAATTTCAATGATTCAATGATTATTTATAAAATCTCCCCTAACCCCTCTTTGCTAAAGAGGGGATGATATTTCCCCCTTTGGCAAAGGGGGATTAAGGGGGATTTTTCAATTATAATTTTTCATATAAAAACTACATTACTATATTTACCAGCTTGCTCTTGACAACAATAACTTTTTTTAACTGTTTGCCTTCTATTTGTTCCTTTATTTTCAGGTCGGAAAATGCTTTTTCCTTAATTGCCTCATCATCGAGTCCTGCGGGTACCATGACCTTTGCCCTGAGTTTCCCGTTTATCTGGACTACAAGCTCTATCTCTTCGTCCTTTGCCGTCTCTTCATCCCATGCAGGCCACTCCTTATGGAGTATGCTTTTTTCTTCACCCATCTCTTTCCACAACTCTTCTGCAAAATGGGGTGCAAAGGGCGAGATGAGCAATACTACATGTTTAATACTGAAGCTCAGGACAGCGGAATCGTCGCCCGATGATTTGAATGACAGAATTTCATTAATCAGTTCCATTAATGCGGCAATTGCCGTGTTAAAGTGATAGTCACGTTCAATACTGTTTGTAACTTTCTCGATCGTCTGATGGGTTTTACGCAGCAGTTTTGCTGCTTCAGTTGTGAGTCCGGTAAGGCCCTTTAATTCATTAATGCTTTTTTTAGTTAATACGGCATGGTTTTTATGGATGAATGTCCATATGCGGTTTAGAAAGCGCCATGCTCCTTCAACACCCTGGTCTGACCATTCAAGGTCTCTTTCCGGAGGGGCGGCAAACATACAGAATATTCTTAATGTGTCTGTGCCGTATTTTTTAATCAGGAAATCAGGATCAACAACGTTGCCCTTTGATTTGGACATTTTTGAGCCGTCCTTTATGACCATTCCCTGGGTCAGCAGGCTTACGAAAGGTTCATCTATCTTGACCAGGCCGATATCTCTTATTACCTTTGTGAAAAATCTTGAGTAGAGTAGATGCAGGACAGCATGTTCTATCCCTCCTATGTACTGGTCAACGGGCATCCAGTAATCAACTGCCTCCGTATCGAGTGGTGTATCATCGCTCCGGGGGGAACAATATCTCAGGAAGTACCATGATGAATCAACAAAGGTGTCCATTGTATCGGTTTCCCTCTTTGCATCTCCGCCGCATGCAGGACACCTGGTTTTATGAAAACTTTCCATCTCTGCCAGAGGGGATGTCCCTGTTCCGGTCAGGACAGCGTCCTGAGGGAGCACGACGGGAAGTTCATCTTCAGGCACCGGTACAATGCCGCAGGACGGACAGTAAACCATCGGTATCGGGGTCCCCCAGTACCTCTGTCTCGATATACCCCAGTCCCTTAATTTGTAATTTACGACCTTTTTCCCCATCCCTTTATTTTCGAGATGGACGGCGATTTTAGCCCGGGCTTCTTCTGAAGAGAGATTGGAAAATTGTGATGAATCTACGAGAACACCATAGTCCTCAAATGCCTGTAGGGGCTCCCCTTGCGGGTGCCCTTCTTCCTGCGCAGGGGCACCCGTCGTAAGGGTATCCGCCGTAAGGGCACCCGTTGTAAGGGCACCCGCAAGGGGAGCCCCTACAGATTTTGCAGGCATAATTACTGTCTTAATAGGCAAAGCATATTTTTTTGCAAATTCAAAGTCCCTCTGATCATGTGCAGGAACCGCCATAACTGCGCCTGTCCCGTATTCCATCAAAACAAAATTGGCAGCGTAAATCGGAATTTGATCGCCTGTCAGCGGGTTCTCTGCATAAAAACCTGTATTGACCCCTTCCTTCTCTTCCGGGTCATCTGAAAGAGCATTTATTGCCTTTAACGTTTTTTCATCTTTCACAAGTTCAGAAACGAGCGGATGTCCTTTGGCAATGCTCATAAAGGTTGCGCCATAGAGTGTATCCTGCCTGGTTGTGAATATACGTAATTTTTTATCAGAATCAATAATTTTAAAATCAACCTCAACACCCTCACTCCGTCCGATCCAGTTACGCTGCATTGTCACAACCTTTTCGGGCCAGCCGCTTAAAGTATCGGCGTCTTTAAGAAGTTCCTCAGCGTACTCGGTGATTTTGAAAAACCATTGCTCAAGCTCTTTTTGAACGACCTTGTTATCACAGCGCCAGCATCCTTCATCAATAACCTGTTCATTGGCTAGAACGGTCTCACACGACGGGCACCAGTTTACTGATGAGGCTTTCCTGTACACAAGTCCGCGTTCGTACATCTTCAGGAAAAACCACTGGTTCCATTTATAGTACTCGGGCGTGCAGGTGGTTACCTCCCTGTTCCAGTCATAACTAAGCCCCATCCTTTTCAGCTGTTCTTTCATATAGCTGATGTTCTCAAAGGTCCATTTTGAGGGATGGACCCCATGTTTTATAGCGGCGTTTTCTGCAGGCATGCCGAAGGCGTCCCAGCCCATAGGGTGCATGACATTAAAACCCTGCATCCTCTTGTACCTGGTGATGACGTCACCGATAACGTAATTCCTGACATGGCCCATATGGATCCTGCCGGAAGGGTAGGGAAACATTTCCAGACAGTAAAACTTTGGAAGATCGGAATTTTCTTTAATAGTAAACAGTTCTTCCCTGGACCAGCGGTCCTGCCAGTTCTTTTCTATTTCGAGTGCATTATATTTCTCTTCCAAAAAAATTCCTCCATTGCAATGAGTATTTCAGATTCTTTAAGCTTTGTATTTTACCATAATTGACAATGCAAAATTGACCGGGATTATATCTTTTTAACCTGTTGGATATTAAAGTTAATTAAGTGCTATACTAGCACTTAATTTTTCCTTGAGGAGACTCTTTTGGTCAATATAATTGTATTGCCTAACCGGTTGAAAAATCTCGATGAAATGAAGTGTTTGCCCGGGAAGGCATACCAGCCGGAGCAGGTATGATCATTAGGCCGGCTGATATCAATAAATATCCGGAAGGACCTGAAAAGGGGAAGTTTTCCTCCATCCGCATATATCTGACATCTCTTGTTTTATTGATTCTGTTACTTTTTCCTCTGAATATTTCAATTGTTTCAGCACAGGAAGGGCCGGTTGTCAAAATGATCGAGCTCCAGGGAAACAGAAAAATCAGTGATGATACCATATCTTCTAAAACAGGAAGTAAAGTCGGAAATGTTTTCTCAAAGAATGTTGTTCAGGACGACATAAAGAAATTATATGGAATCGGGTACTTTGATGATGTTCGGGTTGAAATAGAGTCTTTTGAGGGTGGAATAAAATTAATATATATTTTTATCGAAAAACCCACTATTGTTGCACTTGATTTCCAGGGAAATGAGGAGTTTGAAGTAAAGGACCTTAAAGAAGAAATAACCCTTACCTCCGGGGCAATCGCTAATCTTTCCCTGATAACTGATAATGTTCAGAAACTTATTAAATTCTATCAGTCAGAAGGATACTGGCTTGTAAAGGTGGTCCCCATAATCAGGGAAATTTCAGAGGACTCTGTTGCGTTAACATTTCAGATCGCAGAGGGGAACAAGGTAAAAATAAAGGACGTAACCATAACAGGAAATAAAGCGGTCAAGGCAAGGAAAATCAAAAAGGTCATGAAGACCCGAAAGTGGTGGCTTTTCTCATTTATCACGGGATCAGGTGTTTACGAGAAAGAGAAAATAAAACAGGACGTAGAACGGATCAGGCAATTTTATCACAGTAAAGGTTACATTTTTGTTGCTATTTCAAAACCTGAAATTGAATTGAGCGATGACAGGGAAAAGCTTTTTCTGACGATATCAATATCAGAGGGAGACCAGTATAGCGTTGGGGACCTTAAAATTAAGGGGAATACCGTCTTTTCAACGCCCATGCTTTTTGAAACCATGGAGCTCTCTTCCGGCCAGGTATTCAACAGAACTGCTTTAAGAAAAGACATAGACAATATCGTAGACCTTTATATGGAGAAGGGCTATGCCCGTGCGGATATTAACCCGATAGTCAATGTTAATGAAGAAGATAAAACTGCACATCTTACTTTGTCCATTACTGAAGGGAAAATATTCAGGATCGGCAGGATAAACATACTGGGTAATACAAAAACCAGGGACAAGGTAATCCGGAGAGAAATGAGGCTTGATGAGGGGGACATATTTAACAAAAAGCTAATGAAGAGAAGCTACCAGAGGATCACTAATCTTAATTACTTTGAAAGTGTTGATTTAAATCCTGAAATGCATACAGCGGAGCAGACCATTGATCTGAATGTAAATATTAAGGAGAAGTTAACGGGCATGATCAGTATCGGCGGTGGCTACAGTACTATTGATAAATTTATGGTCATGGGAGAAGTCTCGCAGGGAAATTTATTTGGAAGAGGTCTGCAATTAAAATTCAGGGCAGAACTCAGTTCAAAACGGGCGAACTATAACATTTCCCTTACAGACCCATGGTTTATGGACAAACCTATATCAGCATCGATCAGTGCCTACAATGAGGTATTCCAGTTTCCCGATTATGACAAAAAAGCAACAGGAGGTACCTTAGGGTTCGGAAAAGCGCTCTCCGAATATGTCAGCGGAAAAATTCTCTACAATTTTGAAGAGGTTAAAATTACTGATGTCGCGGAAGATGCCTCAACGTTTATCACAGAACAGGATGGTACAAGGATTACGAGCAGCATAAGCCCTTCAATAATGAGAAATTCAATTGATAATTACCTGGACCCGACATCAGGGTCCAGAAATAAGCTCCTGACAACAGTAGCGGGTCTTGGTGGAGATAATCATTTTGTTAAGGGGCTGTTTGATTCTCTCTGGTATTTCCCTGTAATATGGGATACAACGTTCAGTCTGCGTGGACGGTATGGTTATGTAACAGCTTATAATGACAAGAAAATTCCGCTGTATGAAAGATTTTTTGTTGGCGGTATCAATACTGTCAGGGGTCTTGGATTCGGTGAGGGAAGTCCGATTAACGAGAAAGATGAAAAAATCGGTGGAAACAAGGAACTGATATTTAATGCAGAATTTATTTTTCCTGTCGTAAAAGACATTGGATTTAAGGGGGTCATTTTCTATGACTATGGTGCAGCATTTGATTCAGGAAAGGCAGTAGACTTTGATGAAATGAGACATAGCACCGGCGCAGGGGTAAGGTGGATGTCCCCGTTTGGACCGATACGGCTGGAGTGGGGATATAACCTGGATCCAAAGGACGATGAGGAGGACAGTAAACTGGAATTTTCAATGGGAGGGGTGTTTTAAAATAATTACGAATTATGAATTTAATTTTTTAAATATAGGAGGATTTATGAAAAAAATATTATTTCTCATGATTGTTTTATTGTTTGCATTTAATGCGCATTCAGCGGAACTGAAAATTGCTTATATAGACCTGAACAAGGCGGTGAGCGACTCAAGTGAAGGAATGGCAGCAGTAAAAGAACTCGAAAAAGCAGGTAAATTAATAGAAGCATCTATTGAAGAAAAAAGGCTCGAAATTACGAATCTCGAACAGGAGATAATAAAACAGGCTTCTGTCCTTAACCCGGATGCTATAAAGGACAAACAGGACAAGCTAAAAAAACTCCAGAGGACCTTCCAGCGGGCAGTTAAGGATTCCCAGGAGGAATTTGACAGGAAGAGGGCCGGTTTCATGAGACGCATTGTAAGCGAGATTGGTGAAGTTGTTGCTGAAATCGGGAAGAAAGAAGGATATACGCTGATACTTGAGAAAATGCAGAGCGGGGTAATGTACATACCGGATGAATTAAACATAACTCAGAAGGTCCTTGAAAGCTACAATGCCTCAAAGGAAGCTAAGAAAAAGTAAAGAAAGCACATTATTAATACTTATGAAACTGAACGAACTGGCTGAGAAAGTAGGCGGCAGAGTTTTGGGAGATCCTGAAGTTGAAATTACTGGGGTCTCGGGAATCGATGAAGCAAAAGAGGGGGATATAACATTCTTTTCCGACAAGAGGATGATGGCGGCTCTCAAAAAAACGAAAGCTTCTGCTGTGATTTTAAAAGAGGAACTGGGGGGATTAAATGAAAATATGCTGATTGTTGACAATCCCCAACTTGTTTTTGCGAAAGTGCTGGAGGTCTTTTACAAAAAACCGTATGAAGCAACGGGTGTTAGTGATAAAGCAGTTATTGGTGAAAATGCAAGTATAGGTGAAGATGTTTCCATATATCCGTCTGCATATATAGGCAGTGATGTAACGCTGGGTGCAAGGGTAACGGTATCTCCAGGTGCATATATAGGAGATAAAGTATATATTGGCGATGACTCATATATACATCCGAATGTGACTGTCAGGGAAAATGTAAAAATAGGCAATAATGTAACCGTGCATTCCGGCACGGTTATCGGATGTGACGGATTTGGTTATATATTTGACGGTGGAGAACACTTTAAAATACCCCAGGTCGGAGGGGTATTTATTGAGGATGACGTAGAAATAGGCGCTAATGTTATAATTGACAGGGCAACGGTCGGCAGCACTGTTATCGGCGCCGGAACAAAGATAGATAACCTGGTACAGATTGCCCATAATGTGAAAATAGGAAAAAAGTGTATTATAGCAGCACAGGTCGGTATAAGCGGCAGCGTAGAAATCGGAGATGGAGCTGTCTTTGCCGGCAAGGTTGGAGTAAGGGACCACGTAAAGATCGGCAGCGGGGCAATGCTGGGGGCAGGGGCTGGCGTTGTGAAGGACATCCCTGACAACCAGATATATAGCGGCAGCCCTGCCCTTCCTCATAAGACATGGCTGCGTGCACAGAGTATTTATTCAAAACTGCCTGAGTACATCAGGCGTTTACAGAAGATAGAACAAAAGATTAACCCCGTTGACAATTCGACTAACCGGGGGAAAAAGGAAGGAAATTCAGATGATGAATAGTATGGAAATTCAAAATATCCTGCCGCACAGGTTCCCTTTTCTTCTTATTGACAGGATTACTGAAATGGTGCCGAAGTCAAAAGCTGTCGGTCTTAAGAATGTAACGATTAATGAACCCTTTTTTCAGGGTCATTTCCCTGACAATCCTATCATGCCCGGAGTGCTCGTTATTGAAGCGATGGCACAGGTATCGGGTATCCTTGCATTTCAGTCAGGGGCAGAAGGGAAATCTGTATATTTTATGAGCATAGAAAAAGCGAAATTCAGGAAGCCTGTTGTTCCCGGGGACCAGCTTATTTTTGAGGTCAGCATTGTAAAGCAGAGGAACAATGTCTGGAAGTTCTCCGGTCAGGCATTTGTTGATAAAAAAGTTGTTGCAGAGGCAGAATTTACTGCAATGGTCACAGAAAAGGGACTGGGAAATGGTTAAAAAAACAAAAATTCATCCATCGGCTGTTATAGCATCGGACGCAAAGATTGCTGAGGGTGCAGAAATAGGACCTTTCTGCATTATAGGCAAAAGAGTGAAAATTGGCAAAAATACAAAGCTCATGTCAAATATTGTAATCGAAGAAACAGAGATAGGCAGTAATTGTGAGGTATATCCTTTCACCTCGATAGGCCTTCAACCCCAGGACATAAGGTATAAGGGTGAAAGGACTAAAGTGAAAATAGGCAACAATAATATAATCAGGGAATATATTACCATCCACCGTGCGTCAGTGGGAGGAGAAAAGGTGACCCGCATAGGTAATGACAATTTTCTTATGGCCTATGTTCACATAGCCCACGACTGCATTATCGGCAATAATGTGATAATGGCCAACGCAACGACGCTGGGAGGCCATG
Source organism: Nitrospirota bacterium (assembly GCA_039715075.1). Classification (GTDB taxonomy): domain Bacteria; phylum Nitrospirota; class Thermodesulfovibrionia; order UBA6902; family UBA6902; genus JBDLIC01. Next base: position 22,680 of record JBDLIC010000015.1, on the reverse strand, counting down.
CTGTTGTGGAGGACTTTGCATTTATCGGCGGGCTTGTTGCAATTCATCAATTTACGAGAATTGGTACTCATTCAATGATCGGGGGCTTCAGTGCCATACCTCAGGATATCCCTCCTTATACTACAGCCGCAGGAGGAAGGGCCAAACTTTACGGGTTAAACACGATAGGCCTGAAACGGAAGAACTTCGATGAATCAACAATCAAAGACCTCAAAAAAGCATACAAGCTGTTGTTCCGCAGTAAGCTTACTCTTAAGGAAGCAATCAGCTTATTAAAACATGAAGTGAAGCAGTCGGACGAAATTAATTATCTCATCGAGTTTCTTGAAAAAAATAAAAGAGGGATATGCCGGTAAAGGCACCCAGTCAGTCCGGTACAGCTATGACACTCGGCCTCATAACCGGAATAGGTCAACTGCCGAAAGCTGTTGCCTCGGGGGCAAAAAAGATGGGCTACAAAGTTGTTGCAATTGCCCTTCAGCCTCCTGCAGATGAATCTATAAGACCGTTTGTAGATGATTTTCATAAAATAGATATTGGGCGTTTCGGCGGGCTTATATCACTGTTGAAAAAACTGTCCATTAAAAATGCCGTAATGGCGGGCAAGGTCCCTAAAAGTATACTCTACACTCATAAATCAAGTCTGCTTCCTGACCTGAAGGCTGTTAAACTGCTCTTGTCCATAAGAAACCGTTCAGACGATACTATTATGAAAGCAGTTGTCAGAGAGCTTGAGAAAAATGGTATTAAAATTCATAAAACAACTGCCTTTACAAAGGATCTTCTGGCTCCCGAAGGTGTGTTGACCAGAAAAAAACCGACCAGAGATGATCTGCAGGATATTGATTTCGGATGGGACATTGCGAAGAAAATGGGAAAGCTTGATATTGGACAGACAGTTGTGATTAAAAATAAGGCAGTGATGGCAATAGAAGCCATTGAAGGGACAGATGAAGCAGTTAAAAGAGGGGGAGTACTTGCGGGAAAGGACGCTGTTGTCATTAAAGTCAGCAAGCCAAAACAGGACATGCGTTTTGATGTGCCTGTGGTGGGAATTGATACACTTAATTCAATGAGAAAATCAGGAGCCAGAGTTTTGGCTGTTGAGTCGGAAAAGTGTATTCTCGTAGAAAAGGAGAATTTTCTGAAAGAAGCCAATAAATCAGGGATTGTAGTGGTAGGGATAAAAAAATGAATTACAAATTACAAATTATGGACAGGAAATGATTAGAGTTGGAGTAATAGGTGTGGGGTCAATAGGAGTACACCACGCAAGAATATTCTCGGATATTAAAGATGTTAAACTTATAGGCATTGTTGATACAAACACAGAAAAGGCCCGGGAGATAGCATTAAAGTATCACTGTGAGGCTTATAACAGCTATCTGGATATCATTGATTCTGTAGATGCCGTAAGCATTGCTGCTCCAACAACGCTGCATTTCAGGATAGGATCGGACTTTCTTAAACACAATAAAAATATCCTCATTGAAAAGCCGATCACGACTACGATTGAAGAAGCTGAAATCCTTATATCCGAAGCTGAAAAGAGGAACCTGGTCCTCCAGGTTGGGCATTTGGAAAGATTCAATGCAGGGGTTTCCATGATAAGCAATATGGTTGATAAACCACAATTTATTGAGTCCCAGAGACTGTCTCCTTTTCTCGGCAGGTCAGTGGATGTAGATGTGACACTTGACTTAATGATACATGACATAGATATAATATTAAGTTTGGTGAATTCCGAGATCACAGACCTTCGTGCAACGGGCGCGAAAGTTTTGACGGATAACATTGATGTAGCGCATGCCTGGATCGAGTTTGAGAACGGTTGTATTGCGGAAGCAGTGACTAGCAGGATAGCTGATGATAAGGTAAGAAAGCTGAAAGTTTATCAGCAAAACGCGTTTCTGGACCTGGACTACCAGAGTCAGAAAATAACCTGCTACAAGAAAAACAGTGGTAATGTAGGAAAAGAAATCAAAAAACCAAAGGAGAAGGAGCCTTTAAAAGAACAACTAATTTCTTTTATAGATTGTGTGAAAAAAGGCACGAAACCTCTTGTATCAGGCCATGAAGGCAGGGAGGCCCTGAAGGTTGCACTGAAGGTATCTGGTCTGGTAAACCAGGGCCTTTCAATTTGAAAATTAAGGATATGACAAAAGTTATGAAAAATAATATTTCGGTACCCATGCTTGATCTTAAGGCACAGCATGAACCGATAAAAGAGGAAATTAAAACAGCCTTAAAAGAAATCCTGGACAGCGGTCAGTTTGTCCTTGGACGCAATGTAACATCTTTTGAACAGGAGATAGCAGCATATTACGGTGTTAAACATGCTGTTGGTCTTGCATCAGGAACAGATGCCCTTCATGTCTGTCTGAATGCACTCAATCTGAAACCCGGTGATGAAATAATTACGACACCATTTACGTTTATCGCTTCTGCCGAGTCAATTACATATGTTGGAGCGAAACCTGTTTTTGTCGATATTGACAGGCTTACATTAAACATAGATGTTGAAAAGATTGAGGAAAAGATAACCTCCAAAACCAGGGCAATCGTAGTTGTACATCTTTTTGGCCTGCCGGTAAATATGAGCGCGCTCATGGAGATAGCCCAAAAATATAATCTGAAAGTTATTGAAGACTGTGCCCAGTCATTCGGGGCAAGATACAATGATGTTCCGGTCGGCACCATTGGCGATACAGGATGCTTCAGCTTTTATCCGAGCAAGAACCTTGGGGCTTACGGTGACGGCGGTATGATGATAACAAACAATTCGGAAGTATTTGAGAAAGTCAGGCTTCTCAGAAATCATGGTACAGTTGGTCCGTATGATCATAGCTTTCTGGGTTTTAACAGCAGGCTCGATGAGATCCAGGCGGCAATCCTCAGAATAAAGCTTAGACATATCGATACTTATAACCAGAAGCGGCGGGAAATTGCCGCAGTGTATACATCGTTGCTCGGCAGCGAGATGCAGTGTCCGGTTGTACCGGAAGGAAGTCTCCATGTATATCATCAATATACGATAAGGACCCCGATGAGAAATGAAATTCAGAGAGTACTTAAAGATAATTCAATATCCTCAGTAGTCTACTATCCTCGTTCTCTGCATATGCAGAAAGCCTTTGAATACCTTGGTTATTCTGAAGGTGATTTTCCTGAAAGTGAAGCAGCAGCAAGGGAAGTCCTGTCTTTACCTGTTTATCCTGAAATGGAGAAGGAAAAGGCTGAATATATTGCTGAAATTATTTTAAAGACAGTAAAGAGCGTGTAAGATTGTAAGCTTGAAATATCGTAAATAAAAAAGCACAAAAGATTTCTTTTGTGCTTTTTTTTTGTGTGCTGACAAGCTTACACTATTTTGCTTTTTAATTTTCTGACACTTTTAGTACCTGTCCAACATACAGGCGAGTTGACCTCAAATTGTTGATCCGTTTAAGTTTCTTTGTATTTGTATTGAACCGTCTTGCAATCAGCCAGAGGGAATCACCTTTTCTTATCTTATAATTCCCTCCAGCAGGTATTTTGTTCGCAGAGGCATAGATACGTCCTGTTGAACTGCCCTTCAGAGGCACCTTAAGTTTCTGGCCCACACGTATGAAATGTTTGCGCCTTATATTATTCGCCATCATAATTTTACGCACACTCGTACGATATCTCAATGCTATGAGAGAAAGAGTCTCACCATTTTTTACGCGATGGTATACATAAGCGTCCTTTGGGGGCGTCCATTTCGGTATTTCTTCGAGTTTTGCCAGTAATACCTCGTTCATGCCCATAGGAACTCTAAGAGAGTATGGAGAAGGAGGCGTAACCTGATGGCGGAGTTCAGGGTTCAGCCCTGCAAGTTCTTTTGTGGGAATGCCGAGTTCCGCAGCAAGTGTTTTCAGCCGGACAGGTTTATCGATAGGCACTGTTTCATATAAAAGAGGTGCATAAGGCTCTCCCAGTTCGAAACCGTATTTTTCAGGATTTTTAAGTATGTGTAGAGTAGCAAGAAACCGTGGTACATAACGCGCAGTTTCTCTCGGGAGCTGTTTGTAAAGGTCCCAGAAATCATCAAGATAGTTGATTTTCTGGTTCCTTATTCTCCTTAAAACCGTGCCTTCACCACAATTATATCCGGCCAGGACCGTCATCCAGTCCCCGAAAATCTTATGTAGTTCTTGTAAATACGCGATGGCACCCGCTGTTGCTTTTTCCGGGTCCATCCTCGCGTCAGTCCATGTATTGCGTTTCAGTCCGAACTTGTAGCCGGTAGAGGGGATGAACTGCCAGAGGCCGAGTGCACGTGCCCGCGACAGTGCCTTGACCTTAAAGCCGCTTTCAATCAGGGGCAGCCAGGCAAGATCTTCCGGTAGGCCCGCCTCCTTTAATGCTTTAAGGATCATATCTCTGTATTTACCGGAGCGCCTATATGACTCAATAAAAAAACGGCGTTCGGGTCCCTGAAAAAGTTTGATTTCCTTTTTCACGTGTTTGTTCATGATCATCGGGATTTCATTGTGATTGCCATTAACCGCTGTGTATCTTGAAGCATAGATCTCCAGGATCCTTTTTGATATCATGAAGCGAAGGTCTTCTTTTTGCTGAATGAGTTCAGGATAACTTTCTGTGTCAACTTTCAAAACCAGTTCATAAGCCTGGTCCAGTCTCTGGATTGCTTTTTCCAGGTTGCCCTCTGACCAGAAATCCTGTGATGCATTGCATAAATCAAGTGCTGTATCAAGAAGGTTCTGCTCCCTTTCTTCATCATCAAGATCTGTGAACTCCTCATCTTCTATGCTCTCTTCAGGTATTAGTGCAGCTTTTTCTACCAGCTCTTCTTTAATTCCGTTTGCGGTTAGTTCATTGAGACAACCCTCGTCAACATTACAATCACCGTCGATAACTTCAGCGGTTTCTTCCTGATCGACCAGGGCAGCAGGGTCTGGAAAATTTATTTCATCGTTGATTTCGATGCCAGCAGGAGGAGCTTCAGGAAGTTTATTGGTTTGGCTGCTAACTATTTGATTGTTTGATAGACTACAGCCAAGAGTCAAAACCAGGGACAGCAATATGATATGTCTAGTGTATATTTTCATTTAAGTAGATTTTCTTAATACTCCTTTCCATTTTACTGAAATAAAATTTAATATTCAATAGTAATGCAAAATTCGTTCCAATTTTCTGATATTAAAAAAAACCTGATAAATCAAAATATTACAAAAACAGTTGATAGAGGTTAGCGTCATAATACTGACAGACTGTGTCTATTTGCTATATTAATTACGATTACGTCGTTTATGAAAAAATAATCGTAATATGCAGTGGACCAAATATTGGTGAATTGGAAGTGCGTTATAATACTCGTTGCATTGCTCCGTGAACTTAACAATTCTTGATAGTTGGACGACTTTTAGCTGTTAAACTTCCTGGTGGAGTTTACTTAACAAAGTGATTTTTATAGAATAGACGGGTCATGCATTTTATGAAAGACAAAATTGCCTTTATTACAGGTAGTTCAAGAGGAATCGGTAATGCGATTGCGAGAAAGTGCGCTGTTGCGGGCGCTGATGTTGTAATTAATCACAGACGGGACAGCGGGAGCTCAAGGGCCAAAGCTGAGGAACTGCGGGATGAGATCGAGGCAATGGGGCGGCGGACTGAAATAATCCAGGGTGACATTACATTGAAAGAGTCAGTGAAAAACATGTTTGCAGAAATAAATGAAAAGTTCGGGAGACTGGATTATCTTGTATTAAATGCCGCAAAGGCCCCTTTTAAGCCGATAGAGAAACTCTTTGAGCGAGAGTTGAGGCAGCTGGTCGAAACCAATTATATGGGTAATGTATTTTGCATTCAGGAGGCCATTTCTCTGATGAAAGAAAACGGGGGCAAGATAATTTTTATTTCGAGCCTTGGCAGTCGTTTTTACAATCCCGCATATCCACTGGGAAGTATGAAAGCTGCAATGGAGTCGACTGTAAGGGACTGTGCTGAAAGCCTGAGAGATAAAGGGATATCAGTAAATGCTGTCTGCGGCGGGATTGTTAAAACAGATTCATTTAAGGTGCTCAGACAGTTCTGGGACAATATTGATATGCTTCCTGAAGAGCTTTTTGTCGAGACCGATGAACTGGCGGATGTTGTATTGTTTTTATGCAGTCCGGAGAGCAGGGGAATAACCGGGCAAACACTTGTGGTTGACAAGGGTCTCAGTAATTCACTTTTCAGGAGATGAGTTATATGTTATAAGTTATAAACTGCCGTTTTTTATTGTTGTCATTCCCGATTAAGGACTTCGGGAATGACGGACAAATAAACCGAGTTTATACACAGACACTAAATAAACGGGAGGGATGATGAGTCAGAAAATAATTAGTGAAGATAAGGTGCTGGAAGAATTGAAAAAAGCTGTTGTTGAGACTCTCAGGGTCGATGAAAGTGCGATAAAGCCTGAAAGTTCGTTTATCAATGATCTGGAAGCAGAGTCACTGGATTTCCTTGATATCAACTACAGGCTTGAGCAGGCATTTGGAATAAAAATGGCTCGTCACTTCGTGCTTGAACATATTGAAGAAATGTTTGGGGAGGGCACGGCTATTGATGAAAACGGACAGTTAACTGAAAAGGCGATAGATTTGCTGAAAATCCGTTTTACTGATGAAGCTTCAGGTGATATCTCTGATTTGAAACCCGGGATGGACATGGACGAAGTGCCGGTGTTGATAACAGTTCAGTCCATTACGCGCGGTGTTATGGATATTCTTGACACGCTTCCTGAAAAATGCACTGCCTGTGGAAACTCGGCATGGCAGGGTGATAACGGGGTCCGTGTTAAATGCGGTTCATGCGGAGAATATGCTGTGTTTACAAATGGGGATGACCTGATAAAGGGGTGGCTGACAAAAGTACAGGAAGAGAAAAAGTTGTTCTAATAAACGATTATGACAGATAATTCCAATAAACGAAGGGTTGTAATCACTGGTTATGGAATGATTACCCCCCTGGGTAAAAACACAGAAGAGACTTTCAGTAACTGCAGTAAAGGAATGTCCGGTATAGATTATGTCTCTTCTTTTGATACGACCGGGTTCCCCTGCCGCATTGGTGGTGAGATTGAAAGTAAATGGCTTGAGGATTTCGAGCAGAGATCGGACCAGAAACTGCGAAAATTTTCATCCCGGGGGCTTAGACTTATGCGTGTGGCAGCAGATGAAGCTGTGAGGCAGGCAAAGCTTGAAGAAATTGAAGACCGCAATGAAATAGGTGTTTCGCTTGGCTCTCATGGAGATAACCCTTCTGTTAATGATATGCAGTCTATCCTCAAGTTTTACGATGGAGATGGACACTGGGACATGAAGAGAATGGTGAAATCAGGAGGATACCCCTATCTGAATTTCTTTCGTAGAAAACCTGATGCTGCTACGACCATACTTGCAACTCTTTTAAACTGCAAGGGTCCTACGCTGGCCATAGTTTCAGCATGCGCAGCCGGGTCCCATGCGATCGGAGAATCAGCAGGCCTGATTCAGGAGGGGAAGAGCGATGTGATGATTGCAGGAGGTTGTGAGTCTACTCTTGATTTTTCCGGCATGACAGGATTTATTCTACTTAAGGCACTGTCTGAAAAATATAGTACCCCCCAGACAGCATCCAGACCATTTGACCGGAAGAGAAACGGCTTTGTTATGTCTGAAGGTGCAGGCGCATTAGTACTGGAAGAACTGGAACATGCACGGTCAAGAGGAGTTCCCATTCTTGGAGAGCTTAAGGGTTACGGTTCTTCGGCAGATGCCTATCGTATAACTGATACTCATCCAAAGGGGCTGGGAGCGGTTATTGCAATGAGGGCTGCCCTGGATGACGCATCAATCAGTCCCGATAAAATTGATTATATTAATGCACACGGTACGTCCACTGTACAAAATGACCTGACCGAGACACGGGCGATAAAGGAAGTTTTTGGGGATTATTCAAAGAATATTCCTGTGAGCTCCAATAAATCAATGTTGGGCCATACCATAGCAGCTGCAGGTGCTATTGAATGTATTCTGTCCCTTGAGGGAATTAACAGGTCAGTGATTCTGCCGACTATTAATTATGAATTTCGTGATCCAAAGTGTAACCTTGATTATGTGCCGAACGAAGCAAGAAAAAAAGAGCATAAAACAGTAATATCAAATTCATTTGGTTTTGGCGGTCAGAATGCGAGCCTCTGCATCGGCAAATTTGAAGGGTGAAATGATTGCTGGTACAGCAATGCATTATCGGCTTTTTGGTAAATTATTATCTTGTACTGATCAGGGTGATATATAACATTAGGGAGGGAGTCATGATAAAGAAAATAGTTCTTATTGCTTTTTTGTTGCTGCTTGTTTTCCAGGGTGCGGCATCTGCTTTTAGTACAGATGGTGAGATTATCTTTAAAGATACACTATACGGTACTGCAATCGGGGCAATACTGGGAGCCGCCATTTACTTTGTTGATCAGGATAACTTTGTTCCGAAGTTCTCGACGGGAATACTGGTTGGTGCTGTGGGAGGACTTGTTTACGGATTTGTGGAGACGGAAAGTTTTGTTGAAATCGAAAAAAATAAAATAAAAATTGCTGTTCCAACTCCTGTGATTGAGAAGAGAGATAAGGATATCAGATATACGGCATCTTTGTTGAAAACCAGATTCTAGCAGGGCGGCAGTTACTGAAAAATGATTACATATGATCTAAAGGTTTTTCCTGATTTATATATTTAAATATAATTCATGAATTATTGATTTGATTAAATATGGGGCTCTGCCCCAAACTCCGGGGTGCCCTTCCGGCGGAGGAGCTGCTTATTCTGGTAATACTTATCGTCTTACGCAATCCTGACGTTTCAAAAATATCGAGGTTCAACCTCGATATTTTCACTTCGGCATAGCACCTTCTAACTTGCTTGCTATATCTTCTTTTGAAAACTCTCTTAAATAGTTTTCAGTATGGAGCCTATACATTGATTCTCCACCAAAAATCTCTAAAAGGTACTGCCGCTCCGTTATGGACGAAAAGTTATCCACCCCGACATAGTCCAGAAAACTGCTCCACCGATACTTCTCAAGAAAATCTATCGAGGTTGAACCTCCATAATTCAAGCTTAGCGGATTTGTGTGAATGTAGTGGGGGAGGTAGATCAGGTGTTCATTGTTTGTTAAATGGACTGCTTTGAACCGTCCCTGAAACAGGCTCCCTGTCCGTTTGTTTTTCTTATTGAAATACATGGTATACCCCGTGCCCAGTTTTTGCATGAACTTTGTAATACCATTTTCCGCTTTCTGGCGCAGCATTAGGTGGTAATGATTAGGCATCAGCGTAAAGACCAGGATATCAACTAACCGTTTTCTGAGCTTTATCGCTTTCTGGACAGGACGAGACTCTACGGCCATGGTTTTTGGATTAAAATAATAATTAAGATTCACCACTGCATCTTCATCATTCAGCTCATAAAGCTGATGAAGAAAACGCAGATAATCTCTGTCGTCCATAAAGACAGTCCGTTTATCAACTCCCCGGTTGAAGATATGATAAACCGCATTTTCTACAAACACAGGTTTACGCATGACAATATTATGGAGGTTGAACCTCAATATAAAGAGAAACGCTTCAACCATGTCCCCAATAAGTTTGAATGCTAACATATCGAGGTTGAACCTCGATATTTTTTCACTACGGAGTTATATGCAACGAGCTTACTATTCAAGGCAAATCGGTAATTTTCTGGTAGAGGATGAGAGTAAGATTTTAGGCATTTTGACGCGGAACCATGCGTTTGCATTGGAGGAGTTACAAAGAAATGCCTGGATCTCTCAAATTACGATATTGAAGGAGCATCTTCGTGAGATGCAGGATGCCCACATCTTGTTTGAATTCTCCATCCCAAGAATGGGCAAAAGAATTGATAATGTATTAATTTTCAAAGACAGTATTCTTGCAATTGAATTTAAAGTTGGTGATCAATATTATACGAGCCATGCAATTGATCAAGTTATGGATTATTCACTTGATTTAAAAAATTTTCACGAGGCTAGCCATAACAGACAAGTAATTCCTATTGTTGTTTCAACAAAAGCCCCCGCAATAGAAAATACCGTTGAACTGCATGAAGATAATGTCTTCATGCCATTGAAGGCAAACAAGGCAAATCTTAAAGATGTGATTCAGATGATCGTACCATATTTAGGAAATGACTATATCGACCCTCACAAGTGGGAAACTTCAATTTATAAACCTACTCCTACAATTATTGAGGCTGCCCAGGCATTGTATAAAGGTCATAGCGTTGAAGAAATTTCAAGGTCAGATTCTGATGTAATCAATTTGACCGCTACATCTAATGCAATTTCAAGAATTATTGATGATTCCAAGAGAAACAATCATAAATCTATATGTTTTATCACAGGGGTACCCGGCTCAGGAAAGACATTAGCCGGGTTAAATATTGCCAATGAAAGACACAATATAGATGAAGGTGAACATGCTGTTTTCTTATCAGGGAATGGACCTTAATCCACCAGATAAGGCGTTGGTTCTATGTGTGGATGAAAAGAACCAGATACAGGCATTGGACAGAACCCAACCGGGGTTGCCCATGAAAAGAGGTCGCGCAGGGACGATGACCCATGACTACAAAAGACATGGAACGACAACGCTTTTTGCTGCGTTGAATATTCTCGACGGGAAAGTCATAGGAAAGTGCATGCCTAAACACCGACAGGAAGAATTTCTGAAATTCCTGAGGAAGATAAACAAAGAGACACCGAAGAACTTGGATTTGCATTTGATAGTGGACAACTATGGTTCGCACAAGACTCCAAAAGTAAGGCAATGGCTTTCAAAGCATCCCCGCTTTAAAATGCATTTCACGCCAACATCGGCTTCATGGCTGAACATGGTGGAGAGATTTTTCAGTGAGTTGACAACCAAAAGAATAAGGAGAGGAGTTTTCCAGAACGTCAAGGATTTGGAGACGGCTGTTATGGATTTTGTGAAAAAACATAATGAGGAACCCAAAATCTTTACATGGACAAAGGATGCGGATACCATACTATCAAAGGTTGCTAAGTGTAAAGAAGCGTTAGGGACAATACACTAGTGGGTCTTATTCAGAGGGCATTCCTATTCATATTGAAGTTGAGAGGAGAATATTCAAGTCGCGATATGAAATGGGCAAATACTTAGTTGAAGTATTGAGCTCGTGTAATCAAATAGAAATATCATCTGACATAGGTATATGGTCATGGCTTGCTTTATTCTACTTCGATCAACTATGTCCCAAAGATAAGAGTGGGTTTAGGAAACCCAAAAGAAATGATAATTATATATTGAGTAAGAATTATAACCACAGAGAGCGTCATTCAATTCGAACAACCTACTATTTTGTTAAATTATATGGAATAAAGGTTCTATTTATGTTTAGTAAGGAACTTTATGTTAGAGGTGAAATAACAGAGCAACTTTCACAAAGGCAAGATTATTTATCGAGCGAAGGGATTATTAATGCAGCATCTATCTTATACAACGATGATAAGAAAAAGACATTTAAGAGAGGATCTGCGGGGAAGGGCAGAGGTGTTGTAAGAAGATTTGTTAAGGTACTACAGCAATTTGATACAACACATGATCTTTTTTCGATGCCAGGTATAGATATCGTCAATATGCTGCCAGAAGAATTTGATAAATTTCGTAACGGATAATATGGGTGACACCACACACTTTTCCTGCTTAGAGAATGATCGTTTTGCAGGAATTTAGACGTTAGTGCCGCAGCATTTTTTGAACTTCCTGCCGCTTCCGCATGTGCAGGGGTCGTTGCGCCTGACCTTTGGCTCTTCACGCATGAATGTCCCGGGGGCGACAGGATTGCCGGTTACAAAATACCAGCTGTCCTCATCTTTTTTAAAGCTTGCAAGCTCATGGTGCTCTTTGCGTGAGCCGCCTTCCGTAAACGTAGCGATAAACTCCACAGTGCCTTCGGTGTCACCCTCGCCGCCGCCTCTGGTATCACGTATCTCAAGATTGTGCCACTGAGAGCTCTTCGCCCACTGACGGGTGCTCTTCTCGTCATAGTCATTCCTCTGCTCCGGATGAAGCGAAGAATATAAATAGCTGATATGCTGTTTTGCATAGGCTGTGTATCTGGAGCGCATCAGCTGCTCGGCACTCGACGCATTCTGCGTCCCATCTATGATCGGACCGCAGCACTCTTCATAGGCAAGCCCGGTTCCGCATGGACATGCATTCATAATTAAACTCCTTAATATTTGGTTTGTATAGTATATATTATATGCATTCTTAATTTATGGGGACAGTGGGTGACACCATGCCATGCGTTATGAGAACAACTTTATATAACCTGCACAGACTTTTTTAACTTTCTGGATAAATGGTCTGCTCTCCGTATTGGCTCCGGTATCCTGAAGCTGCGTGTGCATTTGAGTATGATGCTGACCGCGCTTTCAAGATCAATCAGATGTCCCGGTGAAACAAAAACAGGTTTGACCCTGTCGCGAGTTCTTACGACCATGCCAACGATATGTCCACGGTATGAAAGAGTTGAGTATTGTCCTTTATATATCCCCGGCTCACTGTATTCGCCGACCAGTCTTGATTTTGCGCAGCCGATTGCCGGTATGTTCAGGAGCACTCCGATATGAGAGGCAATCCCGAGGCCATGAGGATGAGCGATCCCCTGGCCGTCAAAGAGAATTACATCAGGCCTGGTTTTTAACCTGTTAACAGCTTTTATAATGGCTGGCCCTTCTCTGAATGACAGGAATCCCGGCACGTAGGGGAATACGGTTTTTAATGTGACATACGCATCTTCAAGGGGAACAAGGTCAGGGAACCTGTAAAGGCATGCAGCAGCTGTAATGCTGTCCGGGGAGAATGCCGCGTCAACACCGGCAATAAATACGGGGCTTTTTAAGAGTCTGGTGATTTGTACCTTATGCTTAACACTCAGCTGTACTTTTCTAGCATCCTTCAGTGTCCCAGGCCATCTCATATTATAAAGATAACACACCTGAGTTGCTTAAGAGAGAAATCTGTGAGGCCAGGCCTGACCCCACCCAGCTATGAACTTTATTTAAATAATCCTGAAGAGAATCGCTACACATGTTGGGGCATGTTCTTAACTACATTAACTAATTATATTTTGCCGGTTCTTTTGCGCCTGTGATATACTGGAACAATGAATGCCCGGGCCAAAAAAGAGAAGAAAAAAACCGCGGATAAAGACAATAAAAAAGACGGGTTGATTACCGTTTATGTTGTTTCCGGTTCATCAGGTGCCAGCGCCCTGCAGATAGTTGAAACAGTGCTGGCACAATTTCCGAAAATACAGGTGTCCCTTGTAAGGAAGACGCATGTACGTAATGAAAAGCAGCTCAAAGACATAGTAGCAAAGGCGTCTAAAACAGGGGGGATCATCGTACATTCACTGGTGAATGACGCCCGCAGGAAGGTGCTCATTGATTACGGGAAGAAACAGGGCGTGAGCACCATTGACGTTACGGGGACTCTGCAGAACCGGCTGGAGGAGATATCGGGCCACAAACCGCTGGGAAAGCCGGGACTGTATTACAAGCAGCATCATGAGTACTTTGATAGAATTGCGGCGATTGAATTTGCAATAAACCACGATGATGGACAAAAAGAAGAGGACCTGCAGTCAGCTGATGTTGTGCTGATCGGTGTTTCGCGAAGCGGCAAGACGCCGCTGAGCATGTATCTTGCGGTGCAGGGGTGGAAAGCCGCCAATGTCCCCCTGGTCGTTGAAGTGCCGCCCCCGCCGGTGCTGTATAAGATGGACCGCCGGCGCGTAATCGGGCTGAGCATTGCATACGAACAGCTTTTTCTTCACAGGAGCAGGCGGTATGAGCGCATGGGAGTCGAAGGGCCGTCAATATACACAGACCGCTTAAGTATAATTCAGGAACTGGAGAATGCGAGGAAAGTTTTCAGAAAGGGCCGCTTTCATGTGATCGATGTTACTGATAAACCAATTGAAACAACTGCCAGGGAGGTGATTGAATACCTGACTGTCAGTTTCAAGGGGAAGCCCCACAAAAAAACAAGGTAGGCGGAACGCACTTTTTGAACGAAACAGTAACAGATAAGGGGTCAGCCCTTGACAGGCTGTTGAAAAAGTCTTCTATGTCATTAAGTCTGTCATATCTTTGTTAAAGATGCGACTCTACATGTTGCCTCAAAATAAAATCTTGATGAAATGATATTGATTGATTAAGCATGGGAGAGTATACTGATCGTATGACTACACGATCCTTGATTGTTCTCACATTCCTTTTTGCTGCCTTCCCCTCCATTACCTTTGCCGGCGAAGCTGACGTAACAGCAGTTAATGTAAAAAAACCGGCGATAATCTCTATCATTTTGATGTTACGGTAAGCCATGTTGACGAAGGATGGAACCACTATGCTGATTCATGGGACGTGCTCGACCCTGAAGGTAATGTGCTCGGTACCCGGACGCTCTATCATCCTCACGTAAACGAGCAGCCCTTTACGAGAAGCCTTTCAGGAGTGAAGATTCCGGCGGACGTAACAACGGTAACAATTCGCGCACACGATTCTATCCATAAATATGAAGGAAAGACAAAATCCGTAGACTTGCCAAAATAGCTTAGGGTTAGATCATAACTACTAATTACGAATTACGAAAAATATAAAAGGACTGTTCCAACCAATGAACGCATGGGAGGAACGGCTTTCAGTTTAGTATTCAGGGCCTTGCCTCTTCTGCTCTTCCGATCTTCCGTGTCCAGTCCGGGATCAGACTTTCCCCACGGGGGCCATATAGATCACGAACTCATCATCACCATCCACCTTTAACAGCTCGTCCATGAGTCTCTGATGATATGCCGCAACAGCACAGGTCCCTGCCTTGATTGCTTCACAGGCAAGATAGAGGTTCTGACAGACATGGCCCGCGTCTATTGCGATCACTTTATGGGCCGCAATATCGTACCGCCATTCCATACGGTATGGGATTGCTGTCCAGATAAATGTAACCGGGGCATTTCCCAAAAAGGGCTGTCCGAGTGCTGCATCTACAAGTTTCTGCTGAAGGTCGTCCACATGATGATTAAAAATAATCTGATGTTCTATAGGCACATACCGGTATATCCCGCTTTCCAGTCCCTGGACATCAAGCACGCAGAGGTATGTTTCAAAAGCATGGCGGCAGCCTGCGGAAGGCACATTCCGGTAGGCGGTCCTGTCATCTATTTTTTTTCGAATGCCCTGGGTGGCCCAGAGCAGAAAAGAAAGCTCCTCAAGAGTCAGCGGCAGGGGCTGAAATGTCCTGTGGCTCCTGCGGTTCCCGATTGCCGAAACAAGATCCACAGGGGAGATGTTCTGCCATGTATGGGGCGGAATAAGATCTATTCTTTTTTGATCTTTCTCAAAAGGCTTTTCAACAGGAGGGGGAACTGTGTTCCGTGACTGGTCAGTCTGAGAAAAATCGATGGTTAAACGAACGCTGTCTTTAAGAAAGTAACGGTACTGCTCAATAAGTTTTTTATCCATTCTTTACCCCTTGCTTCCGACACCATCTATGTTTTAATTATCAATCCCATAACAAGCCCGCCTAATGTAGTCTCTATGACTTCCTGGCAGCCATCTTTCCACGTATAGCCATGAATCTCCTGAAAAATTTGCAGTCCCTGAGCCTCTTCCCATACGGGCAGTACTCCTTGAGGATGCTGTCCATGCATCCGTAGTGGTAAGGATGAGTTGAGGAGTAGACAGACTCAACCATACTAATGACCTCACGTTCGGGAAGTCCGATCTGGTTATTTATGTTCCACTCCGTCATTAGTCTAAGGGACTTCTCCCTGCTGAAGCCTGAGTTGCGGAACTGGCTGAGAACCCTCATCGCGCAGTTATGCCTTAGCCCTTCCCCGATATGGGATAGCCATATCTCCTTCCTTGCATCGCAGAGGACTTCCCAGGGCAACTTATCGCTGGTGCCCTGGTCTATGCTTATCTTTACCTTTCTCTCCCCGGCAATGGACACGGCCTTCCTGAAAACTTCCGAGGCCATGACGTTCGGCTTTACATCTATTGCCGGAATAAGGCCTGACCTGTCAACGTTGGTGAGCTTTCCAGGACTTTTTGCCATTTCCGTTATCTTTTCTATCGGGAGGCTTTTCATCTCATGGAGAGTCAGCTGGATCTTATAGAGACCTGATTTTTGATGCAGGGTGTTAGGAAGTCTGATTAACCGGAGTTTATCCTTAATGGCAAGGTCTATTTGCACTTTCGCCTGCACTGCAATGGTCTCCCTGACCTTCGAGAATTTATAATGCAGGTTCCCTGACGGCATTATCTCACCGAACGTCCTTGAATCCAGCATTATATGAAATCCCTTGCTTCCGGAAAAGTAGCACTGTATAGCTTCATTGGCAAGCCCCCAGTCCTCAACAAGGAGCCTGATAATCCTTCTTGCTGTTTCAAGTGCCTTTTCAAGCTCCGGGTCATCGACATCTATCGGCAGAAAGTAAGCGAATGCCGCACCGTCATAACCCGATACAGAGCCGTGCTCCTTTGTATAATCCTGAAGGTCCTTCCTGAACAGCAGATATGTAGAATAGCATTCAAATGCTTTGTACTGCCGTATCATCTTCGGAATTTCACTGACATGGATTATGTTGTTCCTGAATCCCCGCTGATACACTGCTGCGAAGTCCACGAAGCAGTAATCCTCATGCATGATCATCACCTTCCCTATTTCCATTTTATCAGTAATCCCTTTCTCTTGCTATTGGGTGGTGTCCATTCTTCAGTTGACTCTTGCCGATTAACCCCATCTCCATTAATAGATGAAACATTTAAAAAGCAATTACGAGATTAAAAGTGGATTATTGCGACAAAAAGATAAAGCTGCCCGCTAATAAAGATGTTATTTATAAAAACATCTGTTGATTAGCTAAGCAGCTCACCTTCCCTGGGGGGGGAGTAGTTTTACAGAATAGGATCTGGCTGATTAATGAAGCCTATCCCCCTTCAGTAGTTACATGTGCTTTGATTCTTTCAAGTGTTTTCTTGCCTATTCCCTCAACTTTTTTAAGGTCATCTATACTGGAAAAACTTCCGTTTTGTTTCCTGTAAGCTATAATGGCTTCGGCCTTTTTCTTGCCTATTCCGGGAAGAGTGGACATTTCTTTTGCTGATGCAGAGTTTATGTTTATTTTGTCTTCAATATTGATTGACACTGACTCCTTTTCATTTTTGGCTGCAAATGCCACACTGCTTATAATTAAGCTGAGCATACATGCCATTAGCAAAATTCTTACTGCTTTGCCAGTTAAACTTATTGTCATACAAGCCTCCTTTTTAGATTGAATGAAATTGATTTTGTTTGTACCACGCCCCCTTTAGTTTGTAATATCAACAATTTATGAAATCTTCTTGAATTCCAGTAATCTTTGAGTAGCATATTTATCTGATTAAAGTTAAGCCCTGAGCAATTTAAAATAGCATAATAATTTAACGGATGATACTGGTATTTCTGACAGCTGTCATTTTTAACAGGGGTGGGGTAAATGCCGGAATAGGTGCAGTACCGCATATCTGAAGTTGCATCGATTTTAGTGCTTACTGTATTATGTTCTAATTATGGATGACAGAGTTGTTATAACCGGAACCGGTCTGGTCACCTCTCTGGGCAACAGTGCTTCTGATTCATGGGAAGCATTGCTGGCCGGGAAATGCGGCATATGTTCTGTAGAAGAGGGGGGTAAGTGCCATGGAGCAGCACAGGTGGGCGGGATTGGGCCGGAAGAGCTTGATGTTCACCCAAGGGATTCCCGTATTATGGGCAGGCATTCTTTTATGCTTCTTAAGGCTGCCCGTGAAGCCTTCAGGGATGCAGGGCTGGACAAGGGAACCGTAGATCCGGAGGATATCGGTTTTTTTGGTGCCATGGGTATGGTTGATTATAATATTAATGACCTTCTTCCTTCTGTTTTAAAGTCTCTGGATGAACATGGCGGTCTTGACTATGACATGTTCTTTTCTGGTGCATATCAGGAAATCCATCCGCTCTGGCCCCTCTCAATGCTTAATAATATCAGTTTTTGCCAGGTTGCCATTGATCTGGGAATAAAGGGGGAGAATACAACCTTTTCGCCTCATGCAGATTCTGCGGTGCATTCAATAATTGAAGCATATAACACTCTGATAGAGGGGAAGGCGCAGGCCGTACTTGCAGGGGGGGTGAGTGAAACTGTCTCCCCATTCAGTGTGGCACGGGCTTCTCTTTCAGGAGTTTTAAATACTGTGGATTCATACTGTAGTCCATTTAGCAGGGACAGAAAGGGGACCATACTTGGTGAGGGATGCGGTATTGTTGCGCTGGAGCTGCTTTCTTCGGCTAAAAAGGGGAATAAACCCTGCGAGGCTGCGGTAACCGGTTACGGCTCTTCCTTTGGAAAACTTGAAGGTTCCCATGCTCCTTCGTCCGATGCTGTAGTGCTTTCCATGGAGACAGCAATATCAATGGCAGAAATAGAGCCGTCAGATATTGACCTTATTATTGTTCATGGCGACGGAACAGAGGCTGGTGACAAGAATGAGATTAATGCAGTAAACCATACTTTCATGAAATCAGCAGGAGAGCTGAATGTATATTCATCCAAGAGTGCACTCGGCCATCTGCTTTCCGGGGCTCCTGCTGCAGATGTTGTGCTGGGAACTTATATGCTGAAACATGGTATAATTCCCGCAGTTCTTAATTGTCCGGATCTGGATGAGAATATTAAATTTAATGTGGTCAGAGGCCGGCCGCTCAAGCTGAAACCAGGACGCATCTTAATGAATTCTCAGAGTTATGAAGGGCAGTGCTCATCGTTGATCATTGAGGCGGTAGATAAATAATCAATTATCAATTACGAATCAACTGCTAAAAAGCACTGCCCTGAATTTTTCTCATTCGTAATTCGTAATTGATAATTAGTAATTGATTTATTATGAGATTTCTCTATTACGATAAGGTCGAAAAGATAGAAAAGGGCGAATCAATTGTAGGGACAAAGACCTTTACGCTTTCCGAGGAGTTTTTCAGAAAACATTTTAAGAAGCAGGCGCTTGTTCCCGGTGTTATATATGTTGAAGCAATGGCCCAGCTTCTTGGCTGGTTGATTATTTATTCGCATGATTTCAAACTGTCTGCTGTCATGTCATTGGTAGAGGATGTGAGTGTTGCATCCTCTCTCAGGCCTGGATTCAAGGCTGAAATCCATGGAGAGATAATTTCAACATCACGCAGGGATTCTCTTGGCAGGGCATGGATCACCGTTGATGGTGAAAAGATAGCGTCAATGGACCGTATTATATACAGTCATGTCCGCAAGGTAAATTCCGAAAATCTTTTGAACCTCTTTTATTACTACAGTGGGATTAAAGCATGACTGTTGCTTTTCCTGTAACAATATATTTAGTTCCTGTTGCGGAAAGCCCGGTTTGTCACCCTGAATCAAGTTCAGGGTCTCTTAACCTGTTGCTATCCTGAGATTCTGAAACGAGTTCAGAATGACATGCATAACAATTATTATATTTCCTCAACAGTAACCGGTCAGGTTACGGAAGTACGGCAAATACTCCGAAAGGTCCCAGTAGAATTCCCGATAAGAACATAATCGTATCTGCAACTGAGGCCATATGGTCCTGACTGAAAAATAAATACGATACTCCTATTGCTGTGCTCATAAAGAATACCCCTGCTTTCAGTGCTGTCCCATGTTGGGCCGGATCTACTGCCCAGTAAATGATAAGGGCAGGGAGCGACAGGAGCAGGCATAATAACAACATTACTGTTCCGGCGGCCCCGATATACGGGTTAATGGGCCTCAGAAAGTGAAAAAATTTCAGAAGCTTTGGATGGCTGAACCGATAATCAAAAGAGATGGTTTTGGCATATACATCGATGCGGTCATAAATCTCATCGTATTTTATGTTTATCCAGAATACAAGGAAACAGATGATGGTGATTGCGATCATAAGCAGGATGGATTCAGGGAGATAATTATAAGTTACTGAAATTCCCGGGTATAATAATATTGAAAGCCCGGTTGATATAAGGAAGCCTTTAAATAGTGACTTGAAAGGAGATGTTCTTGTTGCGATACCCTTATTGCTCATAAATAACGGATTTGATTTTAATATGATAATTTTTTGATATGATTCAATAAAGTATATCACAGGCGGGAACTTTAACATTTACGATTCTCCAGGGCCTTATCACGACCCGATCATTACTGTCTGTTCAATTTACTGAACAGACAGTAATGATCGGGTTTCTGCTGCCTTTTGTACCAATTAGTAGTTGAGCAATTACATGTCATCCAGGACTTGATCCATTTTGCAGTAGATTACTTACTGAGTCCGACAGGCGCATAAGTAAAAACAGTTGAACAATATTAAGGTTTTTAGTATCCTTTATTGATGCTTTTTGAAACCGGACAATCCTTACTTATTGAAAAAAAACGAAAGCTCAATTATGTATAAAAAACAAAAAGATAACAGCAGGAGAAGGGTGGTCATTTCAGGCCTTGGAATGGCAACATCACTCGGAATTCGTGTTGAAGATAACTGGCGGAAAGCGCTTGAAGGTGTATCCGGCATTAAGAGACTCTCCCTTCCTGATACCGGGAAATCCCCTATTCAGGCGGTTGGAGAAATCAGCGAAATCGACTGGAGAGAGATTTGTAATGAATTCATTGAAGAATATCAGCGTGAAGGTGAGAGAAGAATACTGTTTGCTTTATGGGCTGCAAAGGCTGCATTGAAAGAAGCTGGTCTTGATAATAATAATGACAACAGAAACAGGTCCGGTGTTGTTATGGCTGCGGGACTCGGGATAAACAGGCTTGAAGATGTTCATGGATGGATAAACAGGGAGAGTAAATTTGATTTTGAACGGTTTGGTAATGAGTTCTCAAGTATTCATAAAGAATCTCTTATGAGGAATAACTCAAACAGGCCTTCTGCCCTGATTGCAGAGAGATTCGGCCTGAACGGATATAATTCAACTATTACTACAGCATGTGCGTCTGCGTCACAGGCCATAGGCACAGCCTACAGGGCCATCCGCAGGGGTGATGCGGACGTGGTCGTAACCGGCGGGGCCGATTCGATGATAAATCCGGTGGGACTTGTCTTTTTTGTGCTTCTCAGTGCTGCTGCTGTTTCAAATGATAATCCGGCTGAAGTCTGCAGGCCTTTTGACCGAAAGCGTTCAGGGCTTGTTATGGGTGAAGGGGCAGGGGTCGTAATTCTGGAGGAAGAGTCGCATGCTCTGAAACGCGGGGCACATATCTATGCAGAAGTTGCCGGATATGCTTTAACTATGGATGCCCATAAAGTGACGGCCCCCCACCCAAAGGGAATCGGTGCCGAACGTTCGATGATGAATGCACTGAAAGATGCCTGCATGAATCCGGAGGAAATAGATTATATAAATGCTCACGGTACCAGTACAAAACTTAATGATTCAGCTGAGACAATGGCAATCAAGAAAGTGTTTAAAGATCATGCAGCTAACATTTCAGTGAATTCGAGCAAATCATTGATAGGACACCTGCTGGCCGCTTCCGGCGGTCCTGAGTTAGTTTTTACGGCTTTAACTGTTGATCGTGATGAGATACATCCAACGATAAACCAGCAAAATCCGGATCCTAAATGTGATCTTGATTATGTTCCAAATGTGAAAAAATCAAAGAAGGTACATGCAGCGATTTCAAACTCATTCGGCTTCGGGGGACAGAATGCATCGATTGTAGTAAAAAAATACAGAGCATAGCTAGCATAATTTATGAAAAATTCATTTTTCATATTTCCCACTTTGGAAAAGGGGGGATAAGTAATAGTTGGTAAACTTCACTTGAAAAGAGGTTGAAAATGAAAATTGATCTATCGAACAAAGTCGCCCTTGTAACAGGCGGTTCAAGAGGAATAGGGCGTGAGACAAGTATAAAACTCGCAGAGGCCGGAGCAAAGGTCATTATTAATTACAACAAATCAAAAGAAAAGGTTGAGGCCCTGAAGGCGGAGATCATAGCATCTGGAGCAGAGGCGGACATTTATCAGGCTGACGTATCGGTTTCAGAGGACGTTGAGTCTCTTTTTGAGTATATAAAAGGTAAATATAAGAGGATCGATATTTTAGTTAACAATGCCGGGATAATAAAAGACAACCTCCTGATTGCAATGAGACTGAAGGAGTGGGACAAGGTCCTTGACACGAACCTGAGAGGTGCATTCCTCTGCACACGGCTGGCTGCGGAAATGATGATGGCCAACCACTCCGGGAAAATAATCAATGTGTCCTCAATCGGTGCCATAAGGGGTGGAAGGGGACAAACGAACTATGCTTCGGCCAAGGGGGGGCTGATATCCTTTTCGAATGCCTCTGCCGTTGAGCTGGCATCTAAAGGGATTCAGGTCAACTCTGTGCTGCCTGGCATGGTCGTAACGGACATGAGCACCAGGGTAAGAAAGAGGGCCGGAGACAAGATCCTCGAGAGGATTCCGGCTGAACGGTTCGGTGAACCTGCAGATATAGCCAACCTCATAGTATTTCTTGCCTCTGAAAAAGCGGATTATATAACAGGGCAGGCAATCTCTGTTGACGG
>JBDLIC010000014.1:0-37859 GCA_039715075.1 Nitrospirota bacterium | reverse complement strand
TTTTTTGTGTTAGTTTTTTGCTCTTGAATAAATCATAAGCTAACACGATTAATGCTTTGCATTAAAGGAGACCTTCTTTCTTATTTTATCGGGAATGACCTCAGTTGGTACCCCTCAGCTTGTAGCGTTGATAGGAGGTTTGAGTGTGAAACGTCCTGTTAAATAAAGCTATTATGTTATGTTTGCTTTCTTGCGCAAGCAGGAATATATTGAAAACTTATAATGATAATAAATTATTTTAATTGTACAATCTGATTATTTGTTGATAAAATAAAAGTTCTATTAATACATCTTAGCTACATATATCCGCATTCTTAACTAAATAACTGCTTCCTGAGTAATCAAGGTACTGATTATAGAAATAATGGAAAGGACTGCCCTGCAATAAGGCAATATGCTGATTCGAAATGAATAGATGGTTTGTCATTATAATTATGTTGGCCCTGACAGGTTCTATCCTGGGATTGAACCTGTCAGTCTGGATAGATGAGCCTTCAGATTTCAGCAGTGCGGGCGCGAATGTTGGCTCATTTGTTGATATTGTGCCTAAAGCGGCAGTAGATATCTCAGAGATTCAGAATGAGAGAAAAATCATAATAAAACCTAAATCCTTCCGCCGCATAGCATTTAGCAAATCAAGGAAATACGAAATTGAGCCCTCACTCGTTTATGCCCTGATAAAGGTGGAATCCAACTGGGATTCCCGAGCATTATCAAGGGCAGGCGCGAAAGGACTCATGCAATTAATGCCCTCAACAGCCAAAGAGATGGACGTAAAAAACCCGTTTGATCCTGAAGAAAATATTGAGGGGGGCATACGATATCTGAGATATCTTCTGGATAAATTCAATGGAGACGTTACCCTTGCTCTCGCTGCTTATAATGCAGGGCCGAATAAAGTAAGGAAGTTTAAAGGTGTTCCTCCGATTAGAGAGACACAGCGGTATGTGAACAGGATACTGTCTCTTTATAATAAAGAACTTACTCTCTAATAAACTCCGTAAGTAAAGTACGAACCCCTATTTTCGGTCAATGCTCTTAAGTATGTCATCAGTCTGAAGAGATGTTTCTATATTTTCACCTTCGGACATATCTTTAATTGTGATTTTTCCTGTCCTGATTTCATCTTCTCCGAGGACAATGACTTTTTTTGCATTGATGCGGTTGGCCTTGCGCATCTGGCTGCGGAGCGAAGCTGTGTCAAAGTTAATTTCAACCCTGAGTCCGTGATTCCTTAACTCCTCAGTAATTAAAACCGCTTTTTCTGAAGCTTTATCATCAAGCGGGCATATGAAAAGGTCAGGCCCCTCAGTGGCGTCATCTGAAGTGTTGATCAACGGAACAATTCTTTCCATGCCTATGGCAAAGCCGATGCCCGGGGTAGGAGGGCCTCCGAATTCCTTTACCATGCTGTCATATCTTCCTCCTGCAGCTACTGCCTTCTGGCTGCCGAGTGATTCGCTGCTGACCTCAAAAGCGGTCTTTGTATAATAGTCGAGCCCCCTGACGAGATTTGGATTAATACTATGGGGCACCTTAAGGAGATCAAGGTTTTCTTTAAGGCTGTTAAAGTGTTCTGTGCATTCGCTGCAGAGATAATCAATAACAGGCGGGGAGCCTTTTCTTGATTGAATGCACGCAGGGACTTTACAGTCCAGAATTCTCAAGGGATTCAGCTTATACCGTCTTTCACAGTCACTGCAGAAGTCTTCAATTTTATCTGCAAGGAATTCCTTGAGGGCGGCCTTGTAATCGGGCCGGCACTCTTTACATCCTATTGACGTAATCTCAAAATTCAGACCTTCAAGTCCGATCTTGCTTAGAATTGCAGAAAGCATTGAGATGATCTCAGCATCAAGCCTCGGGTCATCGGTCCCCATTGCCTCGGCGCCTATCTGGTAGAACTGCCTGTACCTGAACGCCTGGGGCCTCTCATACCTGAACATGGGGCCCATGTAATAAAATTTCTGCGGCGGCGGGTTGTTGAAAAGATGATGCTCTACATACGCCCTGACAAAAGCAGCAGTCCCTTCAGGCCTCAGTGTAATACTGCGGCCGCCCTTGTCCAGAAAGGTATACATCTCTTTTTCCACGATGTCCGATGTCTCTCCTATACTCCGTATAAAGACATCGGTTGATTCCATAATGGGCAGCCTGATTTCCTGATATCCATACGTCCTGAAAATCTCTCTTGCAGTAGACTCAATCTGCTGCCATACCGAAATGTCCGGAGGGAGGATGTCCTGCAGGCCCTTTAGTGTTTTATACTTCATGCGGTGTTTCTTCCTCGCGCTCCTTGTCGAATTCCATCATCCTGAGATGGCTCTCTATCAGCCTGTGCAGCTCTTCCTTGAAGTGCCTCCGGATCCCTTTAAGGTCGGTGATGTCTTCATGAATTTTCACCACCCTGTTCTGTGCCTGTTTTATGATCTCATCCGCCTGCAGCTCCGCTTCTTTTTTGATCAATTCAGCATCTTTCTTTGCGGTATCCTTGTACTCTTCAACCATCTGTTGTGTGCCCACAAGAGTGTCTTTCAATGTCTGTTCAATATTCTTGTACTCCTTAAGCTGTTTTTCAAATCTCCTCGCTTCTTCCCTGAGGTTAGCGTTTTCTCTCAGGAGTTCTTCCATCTCTTCCCTGATAAGCTCAAGAAAGGAGTCGACCTCCTCCATATCGAATCCCCTGAACCTTGTTGAGAACTGCTTTTGCTGAATGTCAAGCGGTGTTATTCTCATAACCTCCCCCTCTGTCTTATATTGTATTTAAATCTTTATAGGGCATATGCAATATGTCCCTTCAATTATTGTTACTGCATCCTTGAAGCCATCCCGAATAATGATGCTATTACAAAGCGCTGAAAAAACCAAATAGCAAGAATTACCAGCAGTGGTGATATATCAATTCCCATTGAAAAAGTGAGGCGTCTCCTGATGGGTCTTAATACAGGTTCTGTAACTGAATATAAAAATCGGACAATCGGATTATATGGATCAGGATTTACCCAGCTCAACACAGCGGAGGCAATTATCATATACATATAAATTGTCAAAACAAAGTTGAGAATATACGCTATAGCATTCAATAGATTACCAATAATGAACATTTAACTCCTCCTGTATCCAGTTATTTTTTTAGTTGCCCTTACCCAGTTCTTCAGACCTGTTTTTCGCTGCCTCAATTGCGGACTCTACAGTTTTCCCTAATCCCGCTTCATCAAGGGCCTTAAGTCCTGCAGCTGTTGTGCCTCCCGGTGATGTTACCATTTCTCTCAATTTTGAGGGGCTCATGCCGGTATCAAGCAGCCCGGCAGTACCGATAGCGGTCTGGACAGCAAGGGTGCGGGAGTCGTCTTCGCTGAGCCCTGCCTTGACTCCTGCAAGAATAATCGCCTCGATGAAAAAGGCGATAAAACCCGGTCCGCTCCCGGAAACAGCGGTTACTGCATCCATATATTTTTCGGGTAATGTGATAACTTCACCGATAGACATCAGAATATCTCTCACGACCATTATATCATTGTCCGGAAAGCACTCGCATAAAGACATGACAGCCATCCCTTTCTGGACAAGTGCCGGGGTATTCGGCATGACCCGAACTACTTTCTTTGTATTGAACTTTGATGTTAAGTATGCCAGTGTAATACCTGCGGCGATCGAGACAACCGTATTGTCTTTTGTAATCGTTCCTTTAATCTCATCTGCGACCGCATCCATATTCTGGGGCTTAACAGCAAGTATCACTATTCTGCATGCAGAGGCAATTTCATTGTTGTCAACTGTTGTGTTTACATTATATTGTGACTCAAGGTATTGCCGTCTCTCCTTCCGGGGCTCGGAGACAAGAATTTCCTTCATGCCTTGAGAGGTCATGCCTTTAATCATGGCCTCTGCCATATTGCCGCCGCCTATGAATCCTGTTTTCATGATGTTGTATTATACATATCTTTTTACTATCAATAAACTTAATATGAGAAATACCAATTTACAAGCACCAAATAACAAATAAACTCCAAATCACAATCACCGAAGCGTCCAAACTGTACCTTTTTGGTTATTGTAATTTGGTATTTCTCATAAATATTTTTGTCCAATATTAATTGACAGCTATCTTTATGATTCAATAGTTCCTTTCCCCAAAGATTGCCGTGCCGACTCTTACCATAGTCGCGCCTTCCTCGATAGCAACTTTAAAGTCACCGGACATGCCCATTGACAACTCGGACAGGTCAAGGCCTTCTGATGAGAGTTTGTCTCTGAGTTCTCTTAATTTCCTGAAATACGGCCTTGTTTTTTCGATATCATCAAAGAATGGGGGTATCGTCATGAGACCATCAATCTGGAGATGTTTCATCTCTGTAACTTTTTGGACCAGCTGAATAACATCTCTTTCCGGAACACCGTGCTTTGTTATTTCATCAGAGAGTTTTACCTGTACGAGTACCCTCTGTTTTTTGCCTGCTTTGTCACTGTAATTATTAAGGGCCTCTGCAAGCTCAACAGAATCAAGGGAATGTATCAAATCAAATAGCTGTACCGCTATTTTCACCTTGTTTTTCTGGAGATTCCCGATCAAATGCCATTCCGGCTTTAAATATGGGTTCTCTGCTCTCAGTTCTGTTATCTTGTTCCTTGCTTCCTGGATCCTGTTTTCTCCGAGAATGGAAGCTCCTGCCTTTACTGCCGCAACAATTTTTGGCAACTCAACCGTTTTGGAGACTGCAATAAGCTTAATGTCTTCAGGGTTGCGTCCTGCCTTTACTGCAGAATTATTGATTTTATCACGGACGTTATTGAGGGCGTCTCTTATACCCATGGCATAAAATCTTAGCATTTTTGTTTCTTATTGGCAAGGAGGGAAAAAGCAAAATTCATAAACATTTCATAATGTTTATGTTATGATTTTAATATGAAAACCGGCAGGGTGCTTGTTGTTGAAGATGAGAGCAAGATCGCTGATATAGTCAAGGCGTATCTCGAGAAAGAAAGATATAATGTTACTGTTGCGGATACGGGGCAGAAGGCAATAACAGCACTAAAGGACGGATTTGATCTCATTATTCTTGACCTGATGCTTCCGGACATGGACGGTGAGGACATATGCCAGACAATCCGGAATGATTCTGAAGTCCCTATTATCATGCTGACGGCAAAGAGTGAGGAGGAGGAAAGGATAAAAGGCCTGGGCATTGGTGCTGATGACTATGTGGTGAAACCCTTCAGCCCGAGAGAGCTTGTTGCAAGGGTCAAGGCATTGCTGAGGAGATCAAAGGGGACCAGGGAGGTCATCAGTTTTAACAAGGGAGATCTTGTAATAGATTCATCACGTTTTGAAGTAAGCAAAAAAGGCTCTGTCGTGGTCCTTACGCCTACAGAATTTAAACTCCTGCAGTGCTTTGCAGAGCGTCCCGGACAGGTGTTTACGAGGCTCCAGCTTGTCAATGTAATTCTCGGTTATGACTTTGAGGGGTATGACAGGACAATTGATGCGCACATAAAGAACATACGTCATAAAGTCGAGGACAACCAGAGAACTCCCTCATATCTCAAAACGGTTTACGGAGTAGGTTACAAATTTATCGGTCAGCCTGATGAGGACTAAGTTATTTCTTGCCTTTTTATTTATTATCTTTCTTGCCCTTCTTTCCAACCTTGTCTTTGAAAAACTCATGATCGGTGACTTTAACGATTTCCTGAAGGGGACGGAAGAGGACCATATATACTGGGTACTGGCTTCGGTTGAAGGGAATTTTAGTGACAGCAAGTGGAATAAACTGGCGCTTTATGAGACGCTCCACTGGGGTCTGATGCTGGGATTTGAGACTTATATTGAAGACTACTCCGGCAGAATGATACTCTCCTCATTTGATGTCCTGTCCTCCATGAATCCGAATATGCGGAAGAGAATGAGTTCTCTCCTGAGGATCCCTGCCGAAAAAGGAAACTTTACGTGGTATCCCCTGTATGTTGAGGGAAAGGAAATCGGTAAGCTCCATATTCGGTCTATTGAGAAACTCGGAACAGGAGCATTAAAGGAGGAGGTTTTCAGAAAAAGGGGGAAAGAGTTTCTTGTTACATCATTCCTCATAGCAGGCGGGGGAGCGTTATTCCTTTCTCTTCTCTTTACTATTTTCCTTTCAAATCCCATACGAAAGTTGACGAGGTCGGTGGAAAAGGTGGCAGAAGGAGATCTGTCGATTGAGGTACCGAGGACTCACGAGCATGTAAAGGATGAGATTGATAAACTCACCGAAGCATTCAACTATATGACAGAGGCCCTAAGAAGGGAAGATTCCCTCAGAAAGCACCTTACTTCCAATATTGCGCATGAGCTGAGGACCCCCCTTACGATTATCAGGGGCAACCTTGAGGCTGTTGAAGACGGAATAGTTTCTGATCCTGAAAGGGCGATAAAAGATATTGACTCTGAAATCCAGCGGCTCATCTCGCTTGTAGAAGGCATAGAAGATATTACAAGGGCTGAGGCAAGTTTTTTTAAGAAGGGTGCACTGGAGGAAATCAGGCTTAAAGAGTTTATTGAGAGCATAGCGGCGGGGATGAGGAAAATTATTGAAGAAAAGGGCCTGTATTTAAAGACAGACGGTCCTGACATTTCAATTAAAACATACCCTGAAAAGCTCCATATTATTCTCAATAATTTCTTGACCAATGCAGGTAAATTTACCGATTCCGGCGGAATATCTATTGAATGGGGGGAAAGGAATAAGAATGGAAATGAGGGGTTTTATATAACTGTTGAGGATACGGGCAGGGGGATTCCCGAGGATGAGGTTTCGAAGATATTTAAAAGGTTTTATAAGAGTAAGGATTCTGGAGGCAAAGGTCTGGGTCTTGCTATAGTTAAAGAGCTTGCGGAAGTAATGGGGGGAGACCTGGCAGTTGAAAGTACCCGGGACAGGGGATCACGTTTTATGATTAAATTCGATAAATAAGGGAGACGATATTCATAATTCCTTCACTTTTTACTGTTACTTTTAATATGAAAATATGTAAAGATAAAAAGATGCGGCACATGATGAGTTTAATATTAATTTTTGCATTATTGCTGATGTCTTCTTACGGCGTCTATGCAATGCACGATAAAAAAACGGTAACACCTTACGGTGATTTCTGTCCTCACTGCAGCCATTATGGCACGGGTGATAAATCAATGAGCCATGATGATGCAAAAAAGGCAATGCTGGATTACTATCACGGAAAAGGTTTGACTGTTGAGATCCAGAAAAAGAGGGGGAGGTTTATCAGGGCAAAAATAAAAGACAGAAATAAAGTGGTTGATGAAATTATATTTGACCGCCATACCGGAAGAGTAAGGTCAATATATTAACAACTCTTAGTTTGTAATTCGTAATTATTTGAGGAGGTATAGTATGGGCAAGAAAGGCAAAGGGAAAAAGAATAAGGAACCCGAGAAGAAAAGTAATCCTCTTCCCTGGATAATAGCAGCTGTTGTGGTAGTTGTGACAGCCCTGGCCATATCCGGTAATTTACCTTTTACCGGGGCTGAGGAGGAGACGGGAAAGTCATTCAATTTAACGGCAAAGGAAACAAGGCCTGTACTGGACCCTGCAATGTTTACCGGGCAGACCAGGATGGCATATGCAGCGGCAGCAAAATATTCAGAATATTTAAATGAAGTATATTGCTATTGCTACTGTGATCAGCCGCCCTTTCATCACAAGTCATTGCTTAGCTGTTTTACCGAGAAGCATGGAGCCGGGTGACAGCTTTGTCAGAAGGAGGCCTTGAGGGTCGCCCAGTTAGCAAAAGAAGGTAAGTCGGTTAATGATATCAAGAGAACCATTGACAGGGAGTTTGGATCATAGATTGTTGGAAGAAATCAGCCGGGGATACCGTTCCCCGGCTTTTTTTTGATATTAATTTTGTCTCTTAGGAATTAATACCTCGTAGCTGGCCACGTTCGTCATACCCGTGAACAGACTGTGGCACAATTATCTAAAAGATTCATATTTGTAAGTCCTTGTCATTCCGGTAGTTTTTTGAGCCGGAATCCAGGCATGCCATACCTTCCCACAAATTTTGATATAATATAAGACAGATTTAATCTTCCCCCAGCAAAAGGATAAGCAATGAAAAAAGGCACGGACAAAGCCTACAAGTTTCTTTCCTGCCTTGACAGCAAAATCACTCGCCAAAAAAAGGAGTGTCTCGGACTGAATGAGGAGCGACACAGAGAAATCCTGAAAATTGAGATAGCTCAATTGAATGCGGTGAGAGAGAAGTTTGTCGAGACGTTTTGTATTTGAGAAAATCAAGGACTGATAATTTCTTTAAAAAATCTCCCCTAACCCCTCTTTGCCAAAGAGGGGAATAGAGATTGAATTATGACTAATAACAATATTATTTTGATTCTTCGGCCTTGTAGACGGGGAGCTTCACTTTAATTGAGCCCTCCTTTTAAACGGTCTTTGGGAACGAAGACTCCCCGCAGCAAGCGGACAGGGGATTTAAAAGAATAAGGGAAGTTTGAGGAATAATTGTATAATATAATAATACTGGATTATTAAGAAGATGCCGTAAACAACGTTTGCTAAAATTTATGTTCAGGATTTAAAGTCAATAAAAACCATAATATGTGAGGTACGAGAATGGCACAAAAAATAAAGGACATAATTGCCAATGTATTAGCACTCCCTGTAAATTCCCGGGCATATCTTGCAGAAGTACTTCTTGAAAGTTTAGATTTTGAAGAAGACTTCCCAATTAGCGATGAATGGATAAAGGAAATCGGAAAACGTTGCCGGGATATTGATGAAGGCAATGTAGAATTAGTTCGTGGAGATGAAGGGCTTTCTCAGCTCCAGAGTAAATATTCGTGAAGCCATTTCATTTTCATCCGGAAGCGCTCTTCGAAGCAGATGAATCTGCGAAGTTTTATGAGGAAAGACAGCATGGACTTGGAAAGAGATTCGTCGAGGCGCTAACTGATGCGATTACTCGCATAAGAAGGACCCCTGAACTTTTCGGGAGGGTTGATGACAATATAAGGAAATGTCGTATATTGCGATTTCCCTATGGTGTTATTTATCGCGATAAGAAAAAGTCTGTGGAAATCATTGCGGTCATGCATCTTAAACGTAAACCGGATTATTGGAAGAAGAGAATTTAATCCAATTAACATATCAAAGATGATGAAGATAACAGGATGAAAGATTGTATGTTTAAGAAATTTTCAAAAACTCAATAATAGTGAATAATCAATAGAATCCAGTCTGGTAATCGGAGAGGTTTATTCTGCCTGCCTTATCAATTCTTTTATAAGGGTCTTGAATTCAGGTTGTTCCCAGTTTCTGTAACCAAGGGCTGCAGCAATCATATTCCCTTCTGAATCGATCAGGAATTTTACTGGAGTAGAGGTTACACCGAAGAGAGCAGCCACCTGGCCGTCTGAATCCAGCAGATTTAGAAATGACAGTCCGTTTTTGCGGATATATTTGAGGACGGTCTCCCTCTTTTCTTGTAGATCTATACCGATAAGAACAAAGGGCTCTCCTTTGAACTCCTGGTGCAGGTTTTCGAGGGAAGGCAACTCCTTCCTGCACCATGGTCACCATGTGGCCCAGAAACTCAGAAGAATAACATTTCCGCGATACTGATCAAGATTGATCAGCTTTCCGTCCACAGAGCTGAGTTCAAAACCGGGGGCCTTTACCGGATCCTCGAAGTAATACATATTCATTGATTCCAGTAAATTCTTAATGCTGCCGGTTTGAGATTCTACAGAAACAGCAGTATTGGGGGAAGTTTCATCCTGATTACTGCTGGTGCATGCAAATACTGCTGCAGAAATGAAAAAGATAAGAAATATTATTTTAAGTTTTTTCATAATAGAGAATTATATTATGCTGTTTATAATTATAATAAAATTACAACTATTTTATAGAAAACAGACCAAAAATGAAACAGGAAGGAAAGGGTTTTAAATTACCCTTTGATTTATAGAGAGCGATAATCAGGGGACTTCTGTTAATCGTATTAATGCAAATGCTTCAGGAACTGTAAATTGACTTCATATTATTTACATAATCAATATATTTCCTTTGAGGGTTGAGCACCGCTATTCCCATACTGTCATTATATCTGTTAGATTTTGTTGAACGTTTTACACGGGCAAGAATTTTGAGGAGTTCATCCTCTACACGAAACATTATCAATATTAGAGAATTATCGGGAAGGCAGTTTTTGGTTCTGATATAGAGCCCTCTTTCCGAAAGGTTTTTGATACTTCCTGTGTAAAAAATATAACCGTATGAAAATCTTACATCAACATCTGTGTCTATTCTTTCAAAGGATCTCTTTTCCATAATCCCCCCCCTCTCAGGAAACTGGTTTTAGATTTTGTCCCAGAAAGTTATAAAAAGATGTATCTGCACAAGAAATCAGCACCTCCCCTGCTGTTTTCAATAGATGTATTAAATTAACTTATAATTAAAGGGTACTATAGTTCAGGGTATGGGGATATCAGCATTAGTCTGATTTTCGTGTAGGACTGATAAGTACATGGCTATAGGGTATAGTCTGATGAAGGATAATGTTTAATACTCGGGATTAAATTCTTTTTAAAATAATGTCTGCCATACACCTGCAGTCCTGATTGAACAGCTTCCTGACTTTCTCCCTGTATTCTTCCGGAGGAATTTTTACCGGATGTGTTCCCATGACTATTTTTATGCCGGGATATGCTTCTTCGAGGGCTTTCCTGTATTTTTCCTTGAAAGGACATAGTGCTGTTATGCAGTATGAGAAATGTATTGCATCAATTTTAAATTCAGTCAGACCTTTAATGCGTTTCAGGAGCTTGTCCGGTCCGGTAAGGGTAGGGCAGCCTGGACAGCTTATAATGCCGATCAGGTCCAGTGACTCGTCATTTGGATAATCTTCAAATGCCCCCTGTCTTTTACGGAGAGCAGCAAGACAGCTCGGTGATGAGCAGCCTAAATCCTGTGTCGCGTTGGAGCATGTTAAAATTCCGATTCTTGCCATTTAAGTTTTACACCTCTTCTTTAATTATGAAAATAAAGCGGTTCCCCCTTTGGAAAAGGGGGGAATTGCTGCTATGCTCTAGCTAAGTTCTCCCAGCGCCTTTTCGATCCGGTCCATGGCCTTTTCAATGCTCTCCATCGAAGTCGCATAAGAGAGCCTGATGAACTTGTCGTCACCAAAGGCCGATCCCGGTACGGTTGCTACTTTTGCATGTTCAAGCAGCCAGGTTGAAAGATCCAGTGAATTATTAATTGCAGTATCATTGAATTTTTTCCCGAAATGAGATGATACATTCGGAAATGTATAAAATGCACCGACGGGAGTTTTACATGAAACACCTTCTATTGAGTTAAGGCGTTCAACCATGTATTTTCTTCTTTTATCAAATTCAGATACCATTACGGGCAGAAAATCCTGGGGTCCCGTCAGGGCTTCTACTGCGGCTTTCTGCGCTATTGAGGTCGGGTTGGATGTTGACTGGCTCTGGATATTTGTCATGGCTTTTGTAATGTCTTTGGGGCCGGCAGTGAAACCGATCCTCCAGCCTGTCATTGAATGCGATTTAGAGAGCCCGTTAACTACAACTGTTCTCTGCTTTATCTCTTCTCCAAGAGTGGCAATGCTTATATGTTTAAATCCGTCATAAACAAGCTTTTCATAAATCTCATCTGAGATGATGTGAAAATCATGCTCGCAGGCTAGCTCCCCTATCTTCTCAAGGCTTTCTTTGTTGTACGCAAGCCCTGTAGGGTTTGAAGGGCTGTTCAGGACTATTGCCTTGGTTTTGTTTGTCAGTTTACCCTTGAGAGCTTCCGGCTCTATCATGAAAGAATTCTTTTCATCGGTTTCAACTATTACCGGTACAGCATCATTTAATAACACCTGGTCAGGGTAAGTGACCCAGTAAGGCGCAGGGATTATGACTTCATCCCCGGGACCAAAGAGCGCCTCCGCAATGTTATACAGACTGTGTTTGGCACCGCATGAGACGAGGATTTCATCTTTTTCATAATTGAGACTGTTGTCGTTTTTGAACTTCTCAACTATCGCAGTCTTTAATTCGTCAATGCCGCCCACTGCCGTATATTTCGTGAAACCATCTTTGATTGCCTGAATTGCGGCCTCTTTAATGTTGTCCGGTGTGTCAAAATCAGGTTCACCAACACCGAAATTGATAATGTCTTCACCCGCTGCCTTCAGGGCCTTTGCCTTAGCATTCATAGCAAGGGTCGGTGAAGGTTTGATTGCCTTTGTTCTTTCTGCCAGTTTCATATTCCTACCTTATTTATATATTAGATTTCCCGATGGTTAATCCCGGGGCTTGCACTCTTTCATGCTGCGTAATATTTCTTTCTGGGTTACAACCGCGGTGCCGATTTTACCGACAACAACACCTGCGGCATGATTGGCGATTATGGCGGCATCCTTTAATTTTATACCGGCTGAGTGACACAGGGTGAGAGTTGCGATAACAGTATCTCCTGCACCGCTTACCTCATAGACTTCCTGCGCGCAGGTCGGAATATTTGTTACTTTCCCGGTTTTTTCAAACAGGGTCATTCCATCTTCTCCTCTTGTGATCATCACCGCATTGCACTGCAATTTTTTTAGCAGTGCCTTACCTGCACGTATTAACGACTTATCGTCTTCTATATCAATTCCTGAGCCGAAAGATGCTTCATTGATATTTGGTGTTATCAGGCCTGCTCTTTTGTAATAATCGAAATGGCCTATCTTGGGATCAACTGTTATAAATACTTTGTGACCTGCCAGGTCAACAATTTTCCTGACCAGTGATTTTGTTATCAGACCTTTGCAGTAATCAGAAATAATAATACCTTTTATTTCGGGCAGACGGTCTTTTACATATTTAAGGATTGATGTTACTGTAGCTCTGCTTACATCGGATTTAACTTCCCTGTCAAAGCGGACTACCTGCTGGTTGTGCGCAATGACCCTTGATTTTACTGTTGTAGGTCTGTTCCCGTCTATAACAATCCCGTCCGTGTCAAAACCTATTTCCTGAAACTTGTTTATCAGAATTTTTCCTGTGTTGTCACTGCCGATAGCACCGGCAATAAAGACTTTGCCGCCCAGGGACAAAATATTATGGGCCACATTGGCGGCCCCTCCCAGCAGCATGTTTTCATCCGACACCTCGACTACAGGGACCGGAGCCTCCGGAGATATTCTCCTCACTTTTCCCCAAATGTACTGGTCAACCATAAGGTCACCGATTACGAGAATGCCTGTAGTGCTGAATTTTTTAAATAAATTATTCATCATTGAGTCTGATTTTTAATCAATAAATTTAGCATTTAAACTTTACATTTGGCAACCATGAAAGAAAATGCCGGATATTGTCATTGATAAGTTATTAGAACTACACAAAAGTGAACTCTTTTACCTGCAATTGTTTGAATTATTGAGCTGGCATAGAAAACCGGGTGGATTGTTATTCCTTTTTTATTTATGACATAATAATTTGTATGAGGAATATATTCAGCAGACTATTTCTATTGTTTCTGATATTGATTGTTTCGGCCTGTTCAGTATCAAGGCAGGCATTAAAGCCTGATCCTTCGGAGAAATCTTATTACCACTATATTCTGGCCATTGAAGCGGAGTTTGAACGTGACTGGGACGAGGCGGTAGAACAACTGGAGCTTGCCGTCAAGGAAGACCCTGATTCTCCTTTTCTCAAACTGGAAACCGGCAAGGTTTATTTAATGATGGAAAAGACTGAAGACGCAATCAGGATTGCTGAGGAGGTGATGAAAGAGGACCCCGATTATGAACCGGCACTCCTTTTGCTGTCTAAACTTTACGCAAGCCAGAAAGAGTATGAAAAAGCGACTGATATATACGAGAAACTGGTAAAAATAAATCCTGATAATACCCAGAACTACCTGCATCTGGCATTTTTATATAAATTGGACGGAAAACAGGATATGGCCATTAAGTCGCTGAAACAGGTAATAGGAATTGACCCGTATAATGTTATGGCAATCTATTATCTGGGAAAAATGTATGTAGAGACTGAGGAATATGAAAGTGCGATTGACAAGCTCAGTCAGGCAGTCCGGTTAAACCCTTCTCTTTGGGACGGCTTCTTTATGTTAGGGCTTGCATATGAGGCAGTTGATGATATTGATAATTCGATTTCGAGCTATGAAAAGTCTATTGATTTAAACGGGCACAACATGGATATAAAAAGGAGGCTCATCCGTCTTTATCTGAAAAAAGGAGAAGTCGATAAAGTCATTGAGCTGTTGTCCGGGATTTCAGAGGACGAACCAAAGAACCTCAAGATCCTTGGGATGCTCGCTTCCATTTATGTTGATAATAAGGAATTTGAAAAGGCAGAAGAAGAGTTGAGAAAAATTATTGCTGTTGAACCTGATAACATTAACGCAGTTTTTTTGCTGGCAAAGATCCTGAGTGCAATGGACAGATATGACGAGGCAATTGTAGAGTATGAATCTCTCCTGAAACTTATTCCTGACGACCCGGATGTATATTTCTATTTTGGACGGTTGTATATTCAGATGAAGGATTATACCATGGCTGAAGAGATGCTGAAAAAGGCGCTTGAAATTGCGGTTTCCGAGGAGGAAATACTTTTTAATCTGGCAGTTGTTTATGAGAAGGTCAAGAAATTTGATGAGATGTTCAATTTCCTGAAGAAGACACTCGAAATAAATCCGGACCATATTGAGGCGCTTAACTATCTTGGATATTCATATGCTGACAGAGGTATTAATCTTGATGAGGCGCTGGAACTTGTTAAGAAAGCGGTTGCACTGGCCCCGACAAGCGGTTATATACGTGACAGTCTGGGATGGGTTTATTTTAAAAAAGGATTGTTTGATGAAGCACTAAAAGAGATAAAGAAAGCTTCTGAGATTGAAAAGGATGACCCGGTTATTTTCGAGCACCTCGGAGATGTTTATAAAAATATGGATAACAATGAGGCAGCAATAGAGGCCTGGGAAAAATCTCTTGAGTTTCATAAGAAAGAAAAGGGACTCAAGGAGAGGATTCAGGAAAAAATTGAAAGCCTTAAATAGGGTGAGGCTATAATTACTTTTTTTTGTCATGCCCGAAGTCTTTAATCGGGCATCCAGAACTTACTAAATAACTGGATTCCCGCTCAACAGACTACGGGAATGACGACTTAATTTAACCAGTCTGCGGCATATGAAGGGCATTGCCTGATTTTCAGGATATCTGATAACTCATAAATAATTTATTTACTCCTGACAATAGCTTTATACATAGATTCTTGCAAATAACATAATGCTTATATTGAAGGCCCCTGCGAAGATTAACTGGTTTCTGAATATTCTTGGAATGCGTGATGACGGTTTTCATGAGATTCAGAGCCTGATTCAAAAAATAACACTTTTTGATGAACTTTCATTTTCACCTTCCAACAGTCTGAGACTGACTACAGATGTACCGGTTGCTCTGGAGCAGAACCTGGTTTACAGGGCCGCGATGCTCCTGAAGGAGACGTATGGAGTAACGGAAGGTGCCACAATTCATCTTGACAAGAAAATCCCCATGGGAGCCGGTCTTGGAGGGGGCAGCAGTGATGCGGCGTCTGCACTTGCCGGGTTGAATGAACTGTGGTCCCTTGACCTTTCTTTAAACGAACTCTCTGAAATAGCAGGGTCAATTGGTTCTGATATCCCTTTTTTCCTTTATAATTCGATGTCTTATGTGGATGGGAGGGGGGAGAGGATAAGTCCCCGCA
Organism: Nitrospirota bacterium; assembly: GCA_039715075.1. Classification (GTDB taxonomy): domain Bacteria; phylum Nitrospirota; class Thermodesulfovibrionia; order UBA6902; family UBA6902; genus JBDLIC01. Next base: position 22,078 of record JBDLIC010000014.1, on the reverse strand, counting down.
GTGTACGGGAAAAATTACATCTTCTGCTTGTAAAGCCATATTTTAATATTTCAACAGAATGGTCTTATAAAACATTTGCTTTGGAAAATCATGCCAGGACAAAACATGATGCATATACGAGTGACATGGAACATAATGCCGAGTTGACAAAAAAAGAGGAAAAAGATAATAATATTGAGCATTTTATCCGCAAAATAGAAAGAGCTGAAATAAGAGAGCTGGCTGGTGTTGTCTCGAATGACCTTGAATTAATTGCCATTAAGAACTTCCCTGTAATAGCTGAAATAAAAAACAGTTTGCTTGACCGGGGTGCTCTGTTTTCCTTGATGAGCGGCAGCGGATCTACTGTGTTTGGTGTATTTGATACAAAAGAGAATGCTGAAAAGGCTTCTCAGGAGTTTGATGGATTCTGGACTGCAGTGGTTGAGACGATAGTTGACTGAGTTTAGAGTTATGAGTTGTGAGTTATGATTAACAAATGAGAATCCTGTTCTTAACTCCTTACTCTTAACTCTAAACTCAAAAAATGGGGCGTCGTCAAGCGGTAAGACACATGGTTTTGGTCCATGCATTCGGGGGTTCGAATCCTCCCGCCCCAGCCAATTGAACTATGAGTTAAGAGTCAGGAGTCAAGAGTTAAGTTTGGATAGTTTTTACTTAACTCTTGACCCATAACTCTAAACTTATAAATTAAATACGGGGGGTTTAGAAAATGCCGGAAGGTATAAAGCTGTTTACAGGAAACTCTAACAGGACACTGGCAAATGAAATTGCGGAAGTCCTGAATATGCAGGTTGGTGACGCGACCGTCTCGAATTTCAGTGACGGCGAGAGCATGGTGCAGATAAACGAGAATGTAAGAGGGTCAGACGTCTTTGTTGTACAGTCAACATGTACGCCCGTTAATAAAAATATAATGGAGCTGCTTTTAATGATAGATGCATTAAGGAGGGCCTCTGCCGGAAGAATTACGGCGGTAATACCTTATTACGGATATGCCAGACAGGACAGAAAGGCCGCCCCGAGGGTCCCTATTTCTGCGCGGCTGGTTGCGGATATACTGTCGGTTGTAGGAATTGACAGGGTGCTCACAATAGATCTTCACGCAGGCCAGATCCAGGGGTTCTTTGATGTTCCTGTCGACCATCTTTATGCGTCACCCGTGCTTACTGATTATGTGAAGAAGGAATACATGAATAATCTTGTCATTGTCTCACCGGATGCCGGAGGTGTTGAAAGGGCAAGGGCCTTTGCCAAGAGGCTGAATGCGTCACTGGCGATAATTGATAAGCGCCGTGAAAAGGCGAATGTTTCACAGATTATGCATGTAGTTGGTGATGTGAAAGATAAAAATGCACTTTTATTTGATGATATGATAGATACAGCCGGTACAATTACACAGGCTGCTGCTGCGCTTAAGGAAAAGGGTGCAAAACGTGTCATTGCTGCCTGTGCTCATGCGGTACTTTCCGGTCCTGCACTTGAGAGGATCAACGATTCCGTGCTTGAAGATGTAATTGTAACAAATACAATACCCATGGAAGATAAGCAGAAGGATTGTAAAAAGCTTACAGTGCTTTCGGTAGCTGCACTCCTGGGAGATGCTATAAAAAGGATACATGAGGAGACATCAGTCAGCTCACTATTTATATAAATTGAGGATTCAAGGGTCCGAGGGTCCGAGGGTTCGAGTGACAGAGTGGCTTTCACTTGAACCCTGGACCCCTATTCTGGACCCCTTTTGAAATTAACGGAGGTTACAAAAATGGAAAAAATATTAGTTAAAGCAGACAAGAGGCAGGCGTCCGGAAAAGGCGGGGCACGGAGTTTGAGGAGGAGCGGCGTACTTCCTGCAGTTCTCTATTCAGGCGGGAATTCAATGCCGGTAAAAGTTAACACCAAGGAGATGACAAGGCTGATATATTCAGGTACTGGAGAACATTCTCTGATAACTATAGAACTCAATGAGGATGGGAAAAAGACGTCGGAGCACCCGGTGCTTGTCAAGGAATATCAGAGGGACCCGGTGTCAGAAGAACTGCTGCACATTGACTTCATAGAGGTCTCACTCGAGAAGCTCGTAAACGTTACGGTCCCTGTTGAAATAACTGAAAAGCCCATTGGAATCAAGATGGGCGGGATCCTGCAGTTTAATTTAAGGGAGATTGAGGTTGAGTGTCTTCCCACCCAGATACCTTCAAAGATTGAAGTTGATGCCGGGGCTATAGAAATAGGGCACTCTTTGCATGTGAGTGATCTGCCGGAACAGGAAGGGATAAAGATTGTTACTAATCCTAAAGATGTTATACTTCTCGTTTCAGCACCTGTGGTGGAAGAGGCACCTGCTGAGGAAGAAGAAGCTGAAGCTGCAGAGCCTGAACTCGTAAAAGAGAAGGGTAAAGAGGGAGAAGAAGAGGCGGCGAAGGAAGAAAAACCAGGGAAAGAGAAGTAATTCAGGATCATGTGGCTTGTGGCTGGTCTTGGCAACCCGGGAGATGAATATGCGGACACAAGGCATAACATCGGTTTTATGGTCGTTGATACCCTGGCAGCAAGGCTGTCCATCTCTTTAAAACAGAAGACATCAGATTATATATTTGGAAGAGGCTTTATAGAGGACCGGAAGGCGGTCCTTATAAAGCCTCTTACTTTTATGAACAGAAGCGGGATAGCGGTCTGGGACGCCATAAACCGGTTTGACGATATTGATAATATACTCATAGTACATGATGATCTTGATCTTGAAACAGGGGTCATAAGGATCAGAAAGTCCGGCACCTCCGGCGGCCATAACGGTATCCAGTCGATAATAGACCGCTTCGGTTCACAAGATTTTAACAGATTAAAGATCGGTATCAGCCGTTCAGAAAGACTCTCAACTGAGAGATATGTTTTGAAACCTTTCAGCAAAAAGGAGAGGCCGGTTATTGAAGAGGCCGTTGAGGTAGCAGCTGATGCGGTTATTGATATCGTTAACAAGGGGATAGTTTATTCCCAGAATAAATACCATCAAAAAAATCCGTAGGGGCAGGGACTCTCCGATAAAATGCACTCAAAATATGATTGAAACTGAAGGTTTCCTACCAGAAGGTGTATTTCAAGTGAAGCTATTGAAATAACTATTTATGTTTGAAATCTGCGATTTTGAGAGTCAGTTCGCCGACATTCATAGTTGACTATAGTCAATAGGTTTGAGTCAGGCTGGATTTTATTTGCAAGTTGAAGTTATCAATAAGGTTGAGTCAGTCTGGATTCCGTTGATTATCCTCTATTATTGAGTTTTTGAAAACGTCTTAAGTATGCGATATTTCATCCCGTTATCTTCATCTTTTCTATATGAAATCGATGTGAAATTTTAGACTAAAATCTACGCTCTTTAATTTGTGTTTTTTCGGTGCAGGTTTCGAGTAGAATTATGTAATAAAAAATAAGAACAGCTACTTAATTTTATGATTTAAATCATATTAAGCAGATAAGATCCGATGTAAGCTTCTTACAAACAAATTAATAAAAATGAAAAATGGAGGATATAAAAATGAAAGTACTTAGATTAGCTATAAATGGAGTTCTTTTCGGATGTCTCATCATGATAAGTTTCACATCGATGGCCTTTGCAGAACTTCCCAATCCTGGTATGCAAGTAGACGAAAGAACAGCAATTGTCATTACGGACCCACAAAATGACTTCTTGAGTCCTAAGGGAGCAACCTGGGGAGTTGTCGGTAAGAGCGTAACAGAAAACAACACAGTCAAAAACATTGAGACTCTCTTAAAAGTTGCTAAGAAAAATGACATCCCGGTGTTTGTCTCGCCCCACTACTATTTTCCTACCGATAAAAGCTGGAAGTTCGAAGGAGCGCTTGAGGTCTTAATGCATGATATCAATATGTTCGACCGCACAGGTCAACTGAGTCTTGAAGGGTTTCAAGGCTCTGGCGCAGACTGGCTCGACCTCTATAAACCATATATTGAGGATGGGAAAACAGTTGTGAGCAGTCCGCACAAAGTTTATGGACCTGAGAACAATGACCTGATTCTACAACTCAGAAAACGGAGGATTGACAAGGTTATTCTTGCAGGGATGTCTGCCAATTTGTGCACCGAGTCCCACATGAGAGAGCTAGTGGAACAGGGATTTGAGGTGGCCGTAGTGAAAGATGCCACAGCAGCCGCAATAGTGCCGGAGGGTAACGGTTATGAAGCAGCGTTAGTCAACTTCCGGTTTATCGCGAGCGCGGTTTGGACTACAGAAGAAGCCGGGGAAGCAATCAGTAAGTATAAGACTAAATCCAAGGAGATGTCGCAAGGAAACTAAACCCATATTAATATACAATTAAAAGTTTTAACTAGGAAAAGATTTTCGCTTCTTTGACCAATGAAGATGTATTGTTTCTGAAAGAACTCGCCAGAGTCATAAACAGTTCGGAAATGTCTCGTGAAAAAATATCACGGTTGAAAACCACTACAACCATCATCTGGCCGCCTTCATAGACAGCTCCAGTACCAAAAACACTTTTAACATTATATTTAGAAACGAAATCCTGTGCCACGATAATCTTCCTGCCTTTCTGGTCCGTTGCTTCGGCAGCGTTTTCTACGTAAAAAAGACCGACTGAACCTCCTATTGCCTTTTTTATGATTTCCATGTCGTGGCTGTCAACCCAATCTATCGGTACGCCCAGTTCCTTTAGTAAACGTGAAATCATGGGAATAGCTCCCACAAACGATGCAGAGATCAATGGAATGCCTACATGCCCTTTAGATTTTCGCCGGTCATTCCAATCTTCTTCCTGACCATGAGTGCCTATTAGCGACAGCACCGGTGTTGTTCCATCTATTTCAGCACCGACTCCTGCAGATTCAGACAGGTTTTTTACAAAGCTTTGGTTCGCAGACGGCAAGCTGTCAAAAGGAACTGAGTAAAAGACTCGAGCAATAACCACTGAATCACTAAACTGGGAATGGATTGCAGATACCAGTTCTTGAGCAGCCTCCTCCAAATACTTTGCCCCCTGCATACTTGACTCTATTTTCCCCCAAAGCTCATTGATGACAGGAGAAGTTGCTTGTTCAATTTTCATGGCGACCCTCCTTTGGTCTGATTTAAAAAATGAAACTTCCTGTTGCTGAACATGTATCTTAAAGAGGAGAATATCACACAATCTATTAGGTGTCAATCCTTTTCAATTTATAATATTTAATTGTTGAAATGAAGCGAAAAATGTCTATTTTAACAGGAAAAATCGCAAGTCATTAAATGCAGCCTTCTGAGAAGCAGTAGTTTAATAATGCGAAAAGTATAATTATAAATACCTAATTTTGGGACAATGGTAGGAAATCCTCAATCTTAATGTTCCTGTTGAACCTGAAGATAACAAAGGTTACTTCACAATAGTTGTGTATTTCAAAATCATTCTCAAGCAAGTGTTGTCGTTAACCTCCGAACTATTTCTATGCTGAACATAACATGATGGTATCTTCAACCTGAGTCATTCATCCGCATCAAACATTATCATATATTATGGTTACCCTGCAGCACTTCCTGATTCTGAGGTATTGAGACATCATTCCTGAGTTTTTCTCCCCATTCATTTCTATCCAGTCACGTATCTGTGATGTTTACGCTGTTAATGGGTGACCACTGCGATTTATTTACTTCTCAATAACCGCCGGCCAGTGTTTGTTAGCCTCTTTTATGTTCTCAGAAAGATTATCTGTCCAGAGTTTATTAACTTTCGTATTAAGATTCAGGTAAAGCTTGCCGTCTACAATTGACCAGAATTGAGGATCAATATCAGCCGTGGACCCACGGCTTACAGCGTATGCTCAGTAACCGCCGTACTGCGGGGCGTATTTCTCAGGATCAGCAGCAAAAAGATCGAGGTGCTCTTGGCTTGAAAACATCCATTTTGCGCCTTTCCATTCATGGGTAAATTGAAGATTTCCTTTCACAGGCTTACCCTCGGTGAAATAAGCCACTGGGTCATATCCTTTTATGGCAATACCATCAGAACCTGCGTTAACAGCGAGTTTAGAAGTGCTGCATGAAACGGTCAGTAAAGAAATGAGCAGGACAGCAAATCCGATCGCAATTAACTTATCTCTCTTCATTAATTTCATAATCCCTCCTCCTAAGAAAAAGCATAATACAGATCAGACTGATTTTCAAGTAGAAAAGCAGAAAAGGGTCTATAATAAAAAAATAGATTAGAAAAATTGAAATAGCATTGCCTCACTCTTAACATCTAACTTTCATCTGTTAATCTTCACATCCAATATTCTCTCAGCTTATTGATAACATGATGTTCTCTTGATTTCTTAGAAGAGAAGGGCCTGACGATAACCATTTGAAATCATCATCGACAGCATTAAAATCAACATTGCTGCTTTTAGTCTAAAACTTTCCATCGATTTCAGATAGCAAAGATGAAGATAGCAGTATGAAAGATTGTATGTTTAAGGAATTTACAAAAACTCAATAATAGAGAATTAGCTATAATAGCAAAGCCCGCATTACAGTTTTAGCCCCTTGAGCACTGATCTTTTTCCGCCAAAACCAGGACACTGCTCGACAAAAAAACATGAGAAAGTTGAAGAGGGTGGATTAATGAGCAGCGTTACTTCAGCAGCCCCTTTATCAGCCTGACATCATCAATCCAGGCGGTTCCCTTTCCATCAACGACAAGGTTCAGTTTTACGTAATCAGGATTCTGCCCTTTCTGCAGGAAGAACGGTGTTTCTTCTGTTGTCCAGTCAGTGGTGCCGCTTAAAGGGGTCTGCATGCTGCGGGAGAAAAACTCTCCCTTACCCGTAAAGCCGCACAACATCTCCAGATAGACCTGTCCCTGAATGTTTTCAGTCCGTACCTTTGCCTGATATATAAGGCGTGCATTTTCAACATCTACGTTACTAACCTCAAATAATCTGACCACCGTTTTATCCGATGCATCGACACGTAATGAACCGCTGCCGTCACTTGAAATTTCATTGTCAATCTCAACGCCGGACTTTGTGAGCACTTCATCAATGCTGTTGATGGGAAAATGCTTTAGTTCCGTTACCTTTACCGGTTGTTCTGTGCAGCCTAATACAGGAAATATTATTGTTATGCTTAATAACAAGAGAAATAATACTATTCTCATATTATCACCTCCTACCGGGCCTGCTTAGCTGGTTATCAATATATTCATATGGTAATTATAGCAAACTCATGTAACGGATAAAGGTTGACCCCCTATCCGTTACAATGATTTCAGATTCCCACCCGCACATTCTTGCAGAAATTAAAGCTCTATCAATATAACGCCGAAAAAGACTAAGATATTGTACAGCTGGACATAGAATTATTTTAGAGATATTATATTGTCAGATAGACCCATACAAGTGATATAAATATGGAAATAGGAGAGGTTACTACATGAGGTGGCTGCTTATTCTATGCATATGTTTTTTTACGGCCGCAATTGCATCTGCCGGGGAGGAGTCAGTACTCCCCACACCAGAGCCTATTGCTGAGTCATCCGCCTTGCCGGCCCTGATTCCCGCCTTGCGAATTGAAGGCCCATTATACTTTGCAGATGAAGAGGTGCCCTTAGACAATCAGGAGGTGCGTGAGCGGCTCGAAAAGGAGTTGCTTCTTACTTTATGGGACAGGGCCCAGGTTATCCTCTGGATCAAGCGGTCCGGAAGGTATATGCCCGTAATTGAAAAAACCTTGAGAGAAGAAGGTCTGCCTGATGATCTGAAATACTTGGCAGTTATTGAAAGTGCCCTGTTAGCCCATATCGGATCCCCAAAAGGAGCAAAAGGATTCTGGCAGTTTATTAAAGGTACGGGCAAGCGGTACGGATTGACCATTAACGGAGACAGGGATGATCGTCGCAATATTTTTTCTTCCACCAGGGCGGCCAGCCTGTATCTTAAAGAGTTGTATGAAATGTTCGGTTCCTGGAGCCTGGCCGGCGCTGCATACAATTATGGTGAATTCGGGTTGCGTAAGGCAATGGAAGCCCAGGAAGTGGATGACTATTACCGGCTGTACCTTCCCAAAGAAACACAACGTTATCTTTTTAGAATAGTAGCTGCCAAGATGGTATTATCCGATCCGGGCCGGTATGGGTTTCATGTACAGGAAGATGATCTCTATCCTCCTTTGGAATTTGATAAAGTAACAGTGACCAGTTCAATTCAAACCCCTCTGCGGCTGGTGGCGAAGGCCGCATTCACCTATTACAAGCGGATAAGGGATCTCAATCCGGAGCTTCGCAGCCAGTATCTGCCCAAAGGAGAGCATACCCTTGCTATTCCGAAGGGTTCAGTAGATGAATTTCAGGATCGATATACTGAGCTTGTCGCCGAGTGGAAAGAAGAAAATCAAATTCGTGTCTATAAGGTGAAAGAGGGCGACAATATGTCGTTAATAGCCGACAGGTTTGATGTGTCGCTGGATTCTCTTTTGCGTTGGAATAACATGAGCTCCCGGGGGAATATCTTTCCGGGTAGAGAGCTCATAGTGTTCCAGTAATATACAAACTCGCCTTTTAATCAATTACGAATTACTAATAACAGTAAAGAATGAACATCGAACTTCCAACGTCCAACGTCGAATGAAAAACAAACTTGCAATTCCGAACATTTAACATCTGTTTCTGTTTCTTCATTTTTTTATTCAACATTCGATGTTGGACGTTGGAAGTTCGATGTTCGACGTTCGTCTTTCAAACGGCTGCCCCTACAGGATCATCTGATTCGTCTTTGACCGTGTTTCCCCAATAGACGTAACACGTATTGCCGGGCGGTCATGGACAGGGCATTTGTTTTCACAGATTCCACACCCTATGCAGAGATTGGGATCCAGGTGGGGGAGTTTCAGCTGTTTTGATTTTCCGTCCCTGAGTTTTGTTTCAACGTTCTGAAACCATATTGCCTTCGGAGAAGTGGGACAGACTTCTTCGCATACTATGCACTCGGTGTCCATTGCCCATGGAAGGCAGCGCCCCCTGTCGTAAAAGGCAGTACCTATTTTCAAGGGGTTACTGAAAGGCTCTCTGCCTACTTTCTTTTCTATGCTGAGTTTTTCAATGGCTCCGGTGGGGCAGACCTGGCTGCAGAGCACACAGTTAAATTCACAGTATCCGATCTTGTTGATGAGAATAGGGGTCCAGAGGCCTTCAAACCCGGACTCAAGCAGGGCAGGCTGGATCACGTTTGTGGGACAGACCTTCATGCATTCTCCACACTTTATGCAGCGCTGCAGGAAGTCGTTTTCGGAAATAGAGCCGGGCGGGCGTATAACTTTATGCTGGGGGTCTGTTCGTGCATTCACAACACTGCGCATCATCGGCACTAAAACAATCCCGGCAGCAACAGATTCAATCAGCCTGCGGCGGTTTATGTCAATTGGATTATGGACAGAGCTGTTTGTCCTCGAAAATCCGTAATGAATCGCCTCTTCAGGGCAGTGACTTATACAGTTCATGCATACATGACATTCGCTTGCCCTCAACTCGGTGTCAGGATCGCATCCCCCCTGGCAGAATTGAAGGCATTTCCTGCAGTCATTGCATTTTTCCGTGTCACGTCTGACTCTTAAAAGGGACTTTGCTGACAGTACACCCAGTAAGGCCCCGAGCGGACATAATACCCTGCACCAGAACCTTGTCAGAAACCTGTTCGCGAAAAGTATCATGATGAATATAACAGCAACCAGCATACCGCCGTAAAAAACGGGCTGCTTAAGATACATCTCTGCCCCCGAGGAATTAATCGCCGGGAAAAAAGATATTACGAACGACCGGGTAATAAGAGAGGTCGGATCAAACAGCCCTGACTGGAGCGACCCGAGAGCTGCCATTACAATGAGAACGGCAAGAATATAGTATTTAAATCTGTAGATGGTACGGTAGGCATTTACTCTGTAATCATCAACGGGCCTGCGCTTATTAAACAGGTGACTCAGCCAGTGATTGAGTATCCCCATCGGACAGATCCATGAACAGAAAAAACGTCCAAACAACAGGGTGCCGATGATTATTATGAGAGAGAGGATCAGTCCTTTGTAAACGGTCCAGCTGGTCAGAAACGTTGAGATCGAGACGAGCGGGTTAAGCTCCAGAAATAGTGAGACTTCATATCCCTTCATGTTCCTGAAGTCGGTTATACCTATCAGCAGAATAAAAAGGATAAAGAAAAATACTGAATAGACCCGCCTGATGTTTTGGAGTGTCAGAAATTTTTTTATCATAAATCTTCCGTTCCTCAGGCAGACAGTTCAACATAATCCAGAGATTTCCAGTCAGTGATGCCAATCTTCCTGCGTTCAGCAATCTTAAGAAACCGTACATCATCAACTTTCAGGTCCAGAAACTGTATAGCGTATGAATCAAGTGCAGTCTCATCCAGACCGGCTATTATTGTGTCCTCTATTGATACATCGGACAGGCTGCCGCCGGTAGGGCCGTTTCTCACAAGGACGCGGGTTGCGTCGGTGATTGTGAGTGTCGGGCGTATTGCGGCTGCAAGATCAGCGATCGAGGTATCTATCTCCTGGTGAAGCCGGTTTCTCCGTCCTCCCAGTACACCATACCAGTTTTTCATCGCAATGGTGCATTTGCTCAGTGAATGATGCTTCACTACGGGCAGATTAATTACCCTGTCGACCTGATGGTAGTATTTACTTACCGGCCAGACTTTCAGGACCTGGCCCTTTAAGTCAGTCAGGAGGAAGTCGTTATCATTTGTGAACTTTACTTTCCCGCCGGCCTGTTTAACGGCTGACTCTATTCCTGATCGTGCAAAACTGCGGTACGGGTCGTTTATGGAGACGTCATTGACCCATACTTCAGAGGCCCCGGCTTCGCGGCATAAACGAACGACGGCCCCGACGACTTCCGGGTTAGTATTGGCTGCAAGCTCGGGCTGCCTGTCCCATCCTATGTTTGGTTTTATCAGTACTTTTTCTCCGCTGCTGATAAACCTTGAGATGCCGCCGAGCTTATTAACTGCCATACGTACAATTGTTTCGGCATCTTTCCCATGGATGACAGCCAACGCCGGATATTCATTTGTATCAGACACACGGTAGTTTTTAAAGGTATAGATCTTTTCATCCCTGCGGCGTACAGGATCATCACTATAAAAGACATATCCCCATACACCGGCACCTGCTGCCAGTCCGCAGGTCGCCGCTGTTTTCATAAGGAACTGTCTGCGGTCAAGCCCGGGCTCTTTTTTATTGTTTTTAGAAGGCATCTTTTATGGAAAGTGCTCCTTTCAAGTTTCCCCCTTTGGAAAAGGGGGATTAAGGGGGATTCTTTGAATAATTTCTTTAAAAAATCTCCCTTGGCCCCTCCCGAGTCGGGTCTCACGAGGGTCGATTCGACTTTGCCAAAGAGGGGAATACAGACTGAATTATCATTAATAATGTTATTCGTTTTTTGTCACTTGCCTGATTGTTCCTCCATTGCTGCAACGGCATTCACTACTGAATCATTTGCTTCCCCGAATATTCCAAGCAGGGAATTCCCCATCGGGAGCATGTACCAGTCACCTTCATAAGGGTCATTCACTATGTATAGTGTTTTACCGGTGCTATCGATTTTAGTGTAATTGATTTCAGACTGATGAAAATAATCAACAAATGATACTGTGAGTTTATCGATTACACTCTCTTCGTCCATGACGATAAAAATCCGGATAATATTATTGTTTATTTTGTACTCCCGTTCAACCACATTATTAACAAACTCCAGCCCCCTGTAGGCTTCTTTTATATATCTTGTTGAAAGTACCTCTCCAATATCGGGAAACCGTGAGAAAACCGGGAATGTATCAGGATCTTGTTTGATTTTATCGTCAATACCCCTGGCAAAGGAATCCAGAGGCAGATTATCACTATAGGCAGTGACTTTTATATAGTACTTTCCTTTTATGAAATTAATTCCCTGTGATGTCTTAAATCCCATTGATCCGATCTGGAGGTCCAAAGGGTTCTCCCCTGCCTCATCTGACAGTATTCCGAAGGCATGTATGGCCTTTCCCATATCGTAAATATCAACTACAGCGTCAGGCTGATTAGGAGTGGAGCCTTTCTGTATATAATCTGTAACAGTAAGTTTAAGGAATCCTGATTTGATAAAAAATTCGGCATGACCATTGATATACTCATAAAGATTTTCCCTGTTGTATGTACGCGGCTGACCAGCACGGTTTAATGTCTCAAACTCATCAGGAAAAAAGGAAGCCTCAATCTCCTGCCCCGTCTCTCCGGATTTGAATTGTATTAAAGCAGGATCGTAGCTCTGCCCTTCGAAGTAGATTATTATTGCAATGACCGGTAAGAGGGAAATCAGAATGATACGGCTCATGTTTGAAACTGCGATGGGAGCATTATTTTCCATATCTGTATTATAGCGTGAAAGCTTGATGTAGGGGCAGGCGCAAGACCTGCCCCTACACAATCGTAAGATCGTCATGCGCTTCACCGAGCAGGGCGCTCACGGGCAGCCCATAGGGACATGAGCCGTCACATGTCTTGTTTTCACAGGACGAGCATTTATCAGCCTTTGTTTCCAGTTTGGCATAGTATTTAATGGCCTTTTTTTCCTGACCATAGTCCCTGAAATACATCTGATATCTCAATGTAGTCGCAATCGCCACTCCTTCACGGCACTGTACTTCGCACTCATTGCATCCTGTCCTGCAATATTCATTTCCAAAATTGTTTGCGTAGCGTTCAAGAATTTTCTCGTCTGCGGCTGTAAACTTCTGGCCTGAAGCCGACAGGTAAAGATCGAGGTTGGATATGCTCTTTATAGTTATAACAAGACCATTAACTTCCGGATGTTTAAGCACCCATTTAAATGCAGCCGGGGCAAATGTCTCTCCATTGTCTTCAATCCCCGTATCTCTGGCTCCCGCCAGTGTCTTCATTGCTATGACACCGACACCCCTTTTTTTCGCCTCCTTCATGACTTCCGGTATTTTAGGGAACTTCATAAAATTAAAAGACGGCATGATCATATCAAAGTGGCCTGATTTAACGGCTGTCATCAGAAGCTCTTCCAAATTGTTCGGGCCATGAGATGTGACTCCCAGAAAGCGGACTTTACCGGCTTTTTTCAGGTCATGAAAGGCCGAAAGCATTTCCTCGCTCAGGAGCCGCTTTTTTTCGTCTTCCAGACTCATGCTCTGTTCACCGATGGCATGAATAAGGCAGAAGTCCATGTAGTCGGTCTTCATTTTCAACAGGCTGTCTTCTGCAGCCTTGATATATTCTTTTTTGCTGTTTCCCGAAGTAAGGTGACTCGGGTACGAATAGGGTGTGCAGAATTTTGAAGCGATAATGATCTTATCTCTCTGGATCTTTTTCATTGCCTGGCCGATGTACTTTTCCGAAGGTCCGTAATCAGGAGCGGTATCGAAATAATTAATACCCCTGTCGATTGCGCGGAGTACCATTGAAGAAGAGGGCAGTCCTCCTGTGCCACAAGATATATCACTCATTTTCAGGCCGGTTTTACCGATCTCCTGATATTTTTTCACTTTTGGTGTTTCTGATTTTGATTCGGCTGTAAAGGGGGTCCCTGCTATTGCGGCTGTTGTTATAAAAGATGCTTTTAAGAAATCCCGTCGTTTCATGATATAAAAAGCTCCTTTCAAAAGATGGTGATAAAAACATGCTAACACGGGTTAATGTATTCGTCAATATTCACAAATTACATTGAAGCTGTTTTAAAGAAGAACATCGAACGTCGAACATCGAACGTCCAACATCGAATGTTGAATGAAAAAGATGAAGAAAAAGAAATAGATGTTGAATGTTCTGTATAAGTTTGTTTTTCATTCGATGTTGGACGTTCGATGTTCGACGTTCATTCTTTTAGTCCCCCGGCACATTAATAACTTAGCGCTTATGAGACCTTGCCCCTACTGTTTACGCGCGTTCTTATCATAGATTCCTGCCTTCAGACTGGCATGAGCAAGGACTATACCTGCGGTATTTGCGAGGTTGTAGCTGCGTATGTTACCGAGAATAGGGACGTGAAGTGTACGTTCGTGCCATCTGGAAAGCCACTCCTCCGGAAGTCCCTGTGTTTCACTGCCGAATACAAGGATGTCTTCTTCTCTGTATGAAGGTCTGTCATAGCGCAGGGAGCCGTGCTTTGTGACGAGCCAGGGTTCACGGCTTCCGAGCCATTTAAGGAATTCACCGGGGTTTTCATGTACTGTGAGTCGTAACTCATCCCAGTAGTCAAGGCCCGCTCTCTTTACGGCATTATCGCTTAGATCAAAAACTATCGGACCGATGATATGAAGATGGGAGTTCATTCCAACGCATTGCCTGGCAATGTTGCCCGTATTTGGGGGTATCTCTGGCCGGTATAATACAGTGTGTAACATATTCAATCGAAATAAATAATCTACCGTTCCGGGGACGGTAATGTCAATTATTGGACTAATGAGAGTAAGTATATAAATGCAGTTTCGTTTTATTGTCATGCCCGAGGTCTTTAATCGGGCATCCAGAAGTCACTAAGAAGACTGGATTCCCGCTCAACAGACTGCGGGAATGACGACTCAAGGCGATACTTAACGAAAAAGAAAAAAGAGGGTTGACATTTGATTTGAAAATGAGCATTATAATGATAATCAATATCAATAAAGAGCTTTTAATTTATCTGCTGTATGCTGGCTGATTATCATTTAGAAAATAAAGGAGGAGTAAAATGAAGAAGAGCACCCTGGTGATGATTTTAGCTTTAGTTTTTGTTTTTCAGGCGCTGGCTGTTGCCTACGCGTCAGAGGTCGTAGTGTATTCGGCAAGAAAGGAACATCTCATAAAACCGCTGTTTGACGCATATACTAAAGAGACAGGAGTAGAAATTAATTATTTAACGGATAAAGCCGGTCCTCTTATGGAGAAGATCAGGGCAGAGGGCAAGAACACTCCTGCCGATCTTCTTATAACGGTCGATGCAGGTAATCTCTGGTATGCAGCAAAATCGGGAGTTCTTGAATCTGTAGATTTAAATGTACTTCAGAAAAATGTTCCCGATTATCTCCGTGATCCGGGAAACCGGTGGTTCGGGCTTTCGGTACGCGCCCGCACGATAGTTTACAGCACCGAGAGAGTGAAACCTTCTGAACTTTCTTCATATGAAGCTCTCGCCGGACCGGAGTGGAAGGGGCGGCTCTGCCTGAGAACTTCAAAGAAAGTTTATAACCAGTCACTTGTTGCAATGATGATCGCAGAGCATGGAGTGGAGAAGTCAGAGTCGATTGTGAAGGGATGGGTCGGGAACCTTGCAGCAAAGCCCTTTTCAAATGATACAAAAGTGATGCAGGCCATTGTTGCGGGACAGTGCGATGTTGGAATCGTGAACACATATTATTACGGAAGGCTACTGAAAAAAGATCCGAAACTGCCGTTGTCACTCTACTGGCCGGACCAGCAGGGAAATGGTGTGCATGTGAATGTTTCAGGAGCAGGGCTTGTGAAATATTCAAAAAACAAAGATGAGGCCCTTAAGCTTCTTGCATGGCTCTCATCAGAAAAGGCACAGAACCTTTTTGCGGATTCTAATATGGAATATCCGGTAAATCCCTCGGTGAAGCCTCATCCAAATGTTGCAGCCTGGGGAGATTTTAAAAAGAACCTTATTAATGTCTCAAAGGCCGGAGAGCTCCAGGCCGAGGCAATTAAGCTGATGGACCGTGCAAAATATAAGTAAAAATAAAGCAGAATTGAGCATGCTGCCCGCCATTAACGTTATGAAGTACATGGACGGATGGCGGGCGTCTGCTCTGCTGATATCATTGCTGGTCGCAGTGCCGATTGTTGTTGTGCTTGTTTCAATGCTTTCGGTTACCGGGGACATATGGGAGCACCTTGTTGAAAATGTCCTTTCCGAACTTCTGGTGAATACAGTATGGCTGGTTGCGGGTGTTGCTGCAGGGACGTATTTGATTGGAGTCAGTCTTGCGTGGCTGACTGCTGTATGTGACTTTCCGGGCAGGAAGTTCTTCAGCTGGTCGCTGCTCCTGCCGCTTTCCATCCCTGCCTATGTGCTGGCCTTTGTGTTTCTCGGTATATTTGATTTTACCGGCCCTGTACAGACTCTTCTACGGGGATGGTTCGGGGCGGAGAATGTTCATTTCCCGGATGTGAGTTCAACGGGAGGGGTCATTACCGTAATGACCCTTGTGCTTTATCCTTATGTTTACCTTCTTGCGCGGAATGCATTTATGACACAGGGCAGGAGAGCGCTTGAGGCTGCAGCATCTCTTGGACATAGCAGAGTGAGCGGATTTTTCAGAGTCGCCCTGCCTATGGCCCGCCCGTGGATTGCCGGAGGGGTATTGCTGGTAGTTATGGAGAGCCTTGCTGATTTCGGTGCGGTTTCAATTTTCAATTACAACACCTTTACGACAGCTATTTATAAGGCGTGGTTCGGTTTTTTTTCACTGCCTGCAGCGGCCCAGCTTTCATCGATACTGGTCCTCATTGTATTTATCATAATTGTCATGGAGCAGCGTATGCGTTCAGGGATGAAGTTTACCCGTGCAGGGAGAGAGGCTGCGGGGGGCGGCAGGATAAGGCTGAAGGGGGTATGGAAGTGGACGGCTTTTGCAGTTTCGTTTTCAGTGCTTCTTGTTGCATTTATCATACCTGTTATCCAGCTGCTCATATGGACAGTAGAGGTTTTTGAAGAGGAGTTTAGTTTCAGATATTTTGGGTTCTTAACTCATTCTCTCCTGCTTGGCATTGCCGGGGCTATTATTGTTTGCTCACTGGCCCTTGTGCTTTCCTATTCCAAAAGACACCATCCTGATAAACTTTCCGGCTTTCTCACGAGGACTGCAACTCTGGGGTATGCTCTCCCTGGCACTGTCCTGGCTGTCGGAGTGTTTATCCCTGTTGCTTACCTCGACAACGTGATAATAGATGTTATGAGAAATATGGCTGGTCTGGAGATGACATCGTTATTCAAGGGATCATTGTTTGTCCTCATCATAGCCTATATGATCCGCTTTATGGCCGCGGGATTCAACACGATTAACAGCGCCATGCAGAGGGTCACGAGGAGTATTGATGAGGCGGCAAGGCTGATGGGAATGAGGGGCATTAAGATGCTCTCGAAGGTGCATCTGCCGATTCTGAAAGGAGGGGTTTTTACTGCTGCAATTATTGTATTTGTTGATATAATGAAAGAGATGCCTATTACATTAATGATGAGACCCTTTGGGTGGGACACGCTGGCAGTGAAAATATTTGAGCTTACCTCAGAAGGCGAATGGGCACGTGCGGCGCTGCCGTCAATTGTGCTTATTATGGCAGGGATCCTGCCTGTAATCCTTTTGACCCGCAAAGGAGAAAGATCATGAGCGCCATGCTTGAGGTGAAAAATATATGCCATTCATACGGGAAGACTTCAATCATTAAAGACCTCTCTTTCAGTCTTACCAGGGGAAGTATCGGTTGTCTTCTCGGCCCAAGCGGATGCGGCAAGACCACCGTGCTCCGTACCATAGCAGGTTTTGAAAGCGTAACTGAGGGTGAGATCTTCTTAAATGAACATGTGATCAGCAGAAAAGGTTTTACATTGGGACCTGAAAAGCGGCGTATAGGAATGGTATTTCAGGACTATGCCCTTTTCCCTCACCTGACCGTATCGGGCAATATCTCATTCGGACTCGGAAAAATTGGGGCAACGGAAAAGAGGCTGCGTGTCAGCTCCCTTCTGGAGACCATGCATCTTGCTGACGTAAGGAATAAATACCCCCATGAAATATCGGGCGGTCAGCAGCAGCGTGTTGCCCTTGCACGGGCCCTTGCTCCCAGACCGGACCTTATTCTTATGGATGAGCCCTTCTCAAATCTTGACGTAAGTCTAAGAGAAAAGGTTTCGATGGAAGTAAGAGATATACTTAAGGAGTATGGGGCCACGGCCCTTATAGTTACACACAACCAACTTGAGGCATTTGCCATATCAGATGAAATAGGTATTATGCACAACGGACAGATGCACCAGTGGGACACTGCCCACGAACTTTACCATCAGCCGGCTACACCGTTTGTTGCTGACTTTGTGGGGGAGGGCGTGCTGATCAGGGGAGTAGTTATAAATAACAACCAGGTTACTACAGGAGTCGGCTTCCTGCATGGACAATTCATGATGAGCTGCAGGGAAGGGAATGAGGTTGATGTACTTATAAGACCTGACGATATAGTCCACGATGATGAAAGTTCAGTAAAGGCCACGGTGCTTGAGAAAACATTCAGAGGTGCGAGTATCATGTACACTCTGCTCCTGGACAGCGGTGAGAAAGTCTTAAGCCTTGTGCCCAGCCATCACGAGCATCCCATTGGGCAGCAGATAGGGATAATGGTAATGGTTGATGATATTGTCCTGTTTAACCGGGAGCGGCATTGCAATGTAGGCCCCGGGCCTTCAGAGAAGCAGGCTGTAACAGAGTCCCGGTGAACCAGCCTTGTCAAGATCCGGAAATTGAATAAGGCAATCAGTTGAGTGCTGGAGGGAAACCTGTCAAAATGAAAACTGAAATAAAAGCAAGCAGGCTGGAATACATTGATGTGGTCCGATGGGAAGAGAGAGAAATCCATGTTCTCGGCAGGGGGAAAGAACGGGTCTGTTCTGACAGTACTTCTTACCCGGCCTTTCACATAATTCACGATGCTCTCACAGGAAGAGTAATCAGTGAAGATTCTTTTGTGTACAGGGGCAACTTCCCTCTTTTTATGTGCGGCTGTTATATGCTTACCTGTGAAGGTGAATGCCCTCCTCTCCTTGATCACGAGCTGGCGCTGGAGATACACGAAAATCAGGTAAAGGTGGATAAGTATGACCAGTGTGTCAGAGAATCTCAGGAGGCCAACCTGAAGGACGCGGGAAATTTACCGCAGAGTACAAAATAACAGTAACCCGGTTTATGTTACAGGCTATACCGCTTTCCCTGTTCGGCGAATATCAGTTCGAGTCCCAGATTATTCTGTTTGTGCAGTTGTTTTTCGATGGTTTCGCGCGTTGTGACGGTGGAAGAGAAATCAGGTTTAATGTGCGTGATTATAACTTTCAATCCCTGGAGCGAATTTTCCGGGTCCTGCGGGTCTGTCATGACAGCGAGCTTGCGGAATGCTTTCATGAGCCAGGCAGGGGTAAGATGTGAAAACAGCTGGTCGTCCGGTCGTTCGTCAACATACGAAGCCTCTATAAATATTCCATGCAGTCTATCTTCTTTTATAAGGGGCGTTATGCGTCTCCAGAGGTCCTCGGTTGTTGTACTCATCTCTATTTCATCAGGTCCGGTATCGCCCATGTAGAGAACATATTTTTCGTTTGATTCAACGAGAAATGCTGTTGAGTCTGTATGAGCACCATGAGACAGGGGGTGGGCCTCTATACTCATTGAAGTATCAGAAACCTCAGTTTTCATTCCTGACTGCAGCTTGGCATATCGATACTGGCCCATAGCAGGTGAAGCTCCCCTGTTACCGAAATTCGGCCACACATGCCAGTTAAAGAGGTGGTTCTCAATATCATCGATTACGTCGCTCAGGCCCATGAGCGGTTTCTGGTTGTCGTTAGGTGAAACTACCACGAGGCCTTCAACGTGGTCAAGGTAGGGATGGGTTATCATGTATGCCTTTATATGATGGTGCAGGACGGTCCCCTCGATGCTCAATCCTGAGCCTTCAGGGGGCCTTATATCTTTAAAACAGCCGTTCCGGTTTGCAACCTTCAATCCGGCAAACAGGGTCCCTGCGTCGAGGCATATAAATTCAGTCGACCCGATGGGAGCGATCAAGTGGGCGGAAAGACTGCTTTCATCGAGTCCGCCCTCTACGCCTAACGGGATCCAGGTGAAAGCCGGTTGTAGTTCAGTGTTCATTGATTTACAAAGTTACCTTGAAACAGGTTGTTTGTCAAGCCTCGACTCCTAATCCGTTACAGGTGTTATAATGTCGAATATTAAAGAATATCAATAATCAACAGAGGGTAAAACAGTAAGGAAAATATCAGGATGATGTCTTTTGGTATAAGTCATGAAATCGCAAGGCCGTTTGCAATTATTCTTGGGGTGCTTATTATCCTGACTGGTCGAAGGCTGTTCTGGTTGTTTATCGCCACTGCCGGCTTTTTCGTCGGGGCGTCATTTGGCGGAATGTTTTTTGCGGGGCATCAGCAGTGGGTGATTCTTCTTGTCGCTATGGCGACCGGATTGATCGGAGCGCTCCTGGCATTATTTGCTCAGAGAGTCGCCTTTGCGATGTCGGGATTTTTTGCGGGAGCGTATATTACGTATCTTCTCACTCACATGTACGGGCTTTATGAAATGAGTGTTTTCCTGAGCCTTGCCGGAGGTGTGACCGGTGCAGTCCTGGCTGTCATATTTATAGACTGGGCAGTCATCGCTCTCTCCAGCCTTGTCGGCGCAGGCATTATAATTGATGCGTTGAATCCCGGGCAGACAACGGGTTTAATAATTTTTACGCTACTCGTATCAGCAGGCATTTTATTCCAGTCACGCCTGAAAAAGAGCTAATTCGTCAATTGTTTTTTAATTCGTGTTTTTCCTGACATTAGTAATTTGTAATTAGTAATTGCCGTTTCCCCTTTATTATCATTTGAAGTCTTCATTTTTTATAAGCGGCGTCAAAAACACATTTTAAAGTTTGCACTTCTCTATTTGTTTTTATGAGTGAAGATTTTAAACGGTTATCGTTGAATTTTGTATCTCCGGGAATTGATGACTCTATCTACTTATTTTCAAAATGCACGAAGTCGGAAAATAACCATAACATCATGATATCTTCAGGATGAAAACAGTTCTGAAACTACCGACAACACCTATGTGTCATTGAAATAGATTGATATGAAAATCGTTTATTACCGTTTGAAAGCAAGCATAAAAAAAGAGGCTCGAAATATCCGAACCCCTCATAAATAATTAAAGGTTATCTCTGCCTTTAAGCTGTTTTGCGTTTCTTCAAAAAATGTCTAAACCCTAATGTTGCTCCTCCTGTGCTTCCTCAGGGAGAGCGTCTTTGGCTACCAGCGGTTTCCAGATACGCGAACGCCTTTGAGCCTCAATAATCTCGGCGTCGCTTAGAAGTTCCATGACCTTATTGCGTTTTCTTATAGCTTCTTCTTTCCCTTGGGCTGCTGCAACGTTTAACCAGACGTAAGCTTGGATGTTGTCTGTGGCAACTCCACGGCCCGTGTAGTATATTATGCCCAGCATATACATCGCATCTGTCATGCCTTTTTCGGCCGCCTTCCGGATCCAGTTGGAAGCTTCCTCAAAGTCCTGAATGACTCCTTCCCCCTGCTGATAGAGGACCCCGAGACTATACTGAGCATCGACCTGTCCCTGTTCCGCTGCCTGCTTGAGCCATTTAGCAGCCCTAGGTAGATCGCGGCGCATGTTGGCATTGCCTAAGCCCATGTAGTATTTGCCTAATTGATACTGGGCGTTGGGATGACCTTGCTCGGCCAGTTGCACTTGTCTATAGAAAGTCTCGCTGTGCGTGGAAGCATTCCCATGTTCCTTAACCAACTTAATATTGATAAAGGCAATGATCGACGAAATGACAACAAAGATTCCCGCCACAATCGCATATCTCAGCAGGTTGCGGATGTAAATTTTGATTCCCCAAAAACGGTTCCTGCAGGTGCGGCATCGGTAAGGCTGGAAGAGGAGTTTGAACGCATAGCCCTTCTTCTCATGAATACGAGAAATTCGGATTTTATCACTTCTGCATTCAGGACATCGGTTCTTGATGAAGTGTTTTAAGATAGGACCTCCTAAGCACCGGCAACCATGTTGCACAAGAAGTACCGAGAAGTGCCTTCACGACTTGGTGAAAGTCTGAGCAGAACAATACATATCCGATTCTGTAGAAATGCGCTTGGTACTCGCTCGTCATTGAAAGATTGATAAGAAATTGCCTTTTAAGTTTATGAAGAAATGAACTTGAATACCCCGTTTTGTAAACGGGGATGAAAAGTTCTCCTTTCAAGTCTCCCCCTTTGGAAAAGGGGGATTAAGGGGGATT
>JBDLIC010000013.1:0-38077 GCA_039715075.1 Nitrospirota bacterium | reverse complement strand
GGTCATGGTGCTGGCCTGTAAACAGAAGAATCCTTTATAACCGCGCATCTGTCGATGAAAAGGGGATGCCCAGGAATCCGAAGCGGCCCCTTGTTTACTGGAATGGCAAAAAGTGGATCGGTGATGTTCCGGACGGAGGATGGCCTCCTCTTAATAATAAGGCGAAGACACGTCTTGCCTTTATTATGAAACCCCATGGTGTTGCTCACGTATTCGGGCCGGGCCGGGCGGACGGTCCCTTTCCCGAGCACTACGAACCGCTTGAGTGTCCGATACCTCTCCGGGAGAACCCGTTCGGAGGAGCTCACAGGATAAACCCGACGGCAAGACTGTTCTTTGAAGTTGCAGGAAGACATGAAGAGCCGAGGGAAAAGGGAGGACTCCCTGAAGACGTATTTGCTACCTGTGACAGGCGTTACCCTCACGTTGCAACGACATATCGTGTAACAGAGCACTGGCAGACAGGTGTTCTCACAAGGCATCTGCCCTGGCAGCTTGAGATGATGCCCCAGAGCTTTGTTGAGATGAGTAAAGAGCTTGCAGCTGACCTGGGAATAAAGAATGGTGATAAAGCAAAAGTTTCCTCAGCCCGTGGGGCAGTGACTGTTGTAGCTGTCGTGACCAACAGGTTCAAACCGTTCAGGATCATGAACGAAACCGTGCACCAGGTAGGGCTGCCGTGGTGTTTCGGATGGCAGTATCCGGAGGACGGAAGCGGCGGAGACAGCGCAAACCTGCTTACTCCTACAATTGGTGATGCAAATACAATGATACCCGAAACCAAGGCCTTTATGGTCAATGTGGAAAAAATATAGAGGGGGGTGATAATTAATGGCAGACACTAATTCAAAAAAAATGAGCGGTGTTGATACCGGGAGAAAGGGCCTGATGATCACTCCTGATCTCTGCATTGCCTGCCGGGCATGTCAGTCTGCATGTAAGCAGTGGAATAAGCTCCCCGGTGACAAGACAACAAACAGGGGCGTTTATGAGAATCCGCCCAATCTGACAGCGAATCTCTATAACCAGATTCACTTTATCGAAAAACCACAGGACGTTGGAATACAGTGGCTTTTTGTAAGACGTGCATGCATGCATTGCGGTGAGGCAGGATGTATGGACATCTGCCCTGCACCCGGAGCTATTTCAAGGACAAGGGAAGGCGCTGTAGTCTTTGATAAAGAAAAGTGTATCGGCTGCAAACTCTGCGCGGCAGGTTGTCCTTTTGATGTCCCGAAATTTGATGAAAACGACAAGATATCAAAGTGCACTCTATGTTCCGACAGGATATCAAACGGACTCTCAACAGCATGTGCAAAAGGATGTCCGACAGGTGCAATAAAATATGGAAGAAGGGACGAGCTGACGGGTATGGCAAAAACAGCAGGGTTCAATGTCTATGGCGAAAAAGACCTGCAGGGTCTCGGAGTCATGTTCGCCTTAAAAGGTGACCCAACGGCTTATGAACTCCCTGCGAAACCGGCGTATGATTCGAGTATAGCGTTATGGGACAGTCTCATAAGACCATTGTCGGTAATTGGTCTGGGAGCTGTTGCTGCCGGCGCATTACTCCATTACCTGACTGTCGGGCCAAAGGACGTCGAACCTGATGACACATCAGGGAAAGGAGGGGATCAGTAATGGCTCAAATGATTCAGAAGACAACATGTTTTGAAAGGTTTGTTCATATGCTGCTGGCTTTAAGCGGTATTGCGCTCCTCCTTACAGGTCTCGGTTTTCTCTACAAGAATGAACTTGGATGGCTGAATACGATCTTTGGAGGAGTACACATTGCAAAGGGAATTCATGACTGGGGAGGGCTTGTTTTTATCGCGGCCCTTGTCCTATCCCTCGGTACATGGTTTACTGAGTGTCTGAAGTGGTCCAAAGAGGACAGTAAATGGATCGGGATGCTCGGTGGATATTTGTCAAAAGACAAGGAAACGCCTCCTCAGGGCAAGATTAATGCAGGACAGAAACTCGTTGGTCTGTTAGTCATTGCCTTCGGTGCGTTGATAGGCATTTCAGGATTGATTATGTGGTTGAGTGCTGGTTCCACAATCTGGTTCCTGCTCCATAATATCTCATCCATGATTTTTGCCATCATTATCCCGCTGCATATCTACATGGCCACGGCTGCAAATCCGGGCACTTTCAGGATCATGACGAGGGGTGATGTGCCCCTGTACTGGGCAAAGAAAAAGCATGCAAAATGGATTGAAGAAACAGGAGCGAAATAATTAAATGGTTCGGGAGGGGGAGCCGCAGCAGGTTCCTCCTCTTTTTTTATTATTTGCTACAGTAATATTTTTTGCAGCGAAGTAAAAAAACAGCATTAAAAAATCTCCCCTAACCCCTCTTTACCAAAGAGGGGAATATAATGTCCCTCTTTGGAAAAGGGGGATGCAGGGGGATTTTTTAAATATAATTTTAAATATCCAGAATTATTAAATGAAAATATTAAATAGATTTATTTTTATCGTATTCACGTTAATTTTAGTTGTTCCATTTTCGATTGCGGCATCTGAAAACAGATACAATGTTCCCATCGGAGATTCATCTGTAATGGGACCGGTTAATGCTCCGATTACCATGATCGAATTTATTGACTATCAATGACCGCACTGCAATGGGGTCGGTCCGACCGTAAAGAAGATTCTTGAAAATTACAGGGGGAAGATAAAATTTGCTGTTAAGCAGTATCCATACAGGTACAGGGACTTTTCGTTTATTTCAGCAGAGGCTGTACTTGCCGCAGATGATGAGGGGAAGTTCTGGAACATGCACTGGCTTTTACATGAGAGATTTCCGAAACTCAATAAGAAGAGTTTGATCAGTTACGCGGAGGAGCTCGGGCTGGATATGAGAAAATTCAGAAAAGATCTCGATAAAATGCGCCATATGAAAAAGATAAAAAGAGACAGTCAGTTAGCAAAAGACCTTGATCTTTACAGCACGCCTGCATTTTTCATAAATGGAATAAAGGCCCTTGGAAACAGGCCGTATGAGAGTTTTAAGGGAATTATCGATAAAGAGCTCGAGAGATTATCGAAAGAATAAGCGGAGGTTTTTTATGACTGAGATAGTTAACAATAAATATTATCGAGGGCGAAAAGTTATCGAGTTTGTTATGAAGGTGTTATCTCTGGCTGTTTTTCTCTTTTTTATCTTATTATGCATTACCTTCAATTCAAGTGCGGAAAGCATTGAACCTTTGCCTCCTCTGCCCATATTCCCTGAAAATCCCATTACACCGGAGAAGGTTGAACTGGGTAAAAAACTTTTCTTTGACAGAAGACTGTCGGGTGACGGTACGATGGCCTGCGCCACATGTCATAATCCGGAAACAGGATATTCCGATGCCCTTGCCATATCTCTCAGCTATCCTACTACCAGGAACTGGCGGAATGCCCCTGCAATTATTAACCTTGCCTATAATAAGGTCTTCTTCTGGGACGGCCGTGCTGAAAATCTTGAGGAACAGGCGCTTTTCCCAATAATGAGCGCCTTTGAGATGAACCAGAACATTGACTTCCTTGAAGAAGAGCTTAAAGAGGTGCCTGAGTATGTAAAATTATTTCAGGACGTATTCGGCGGGGTAATAAACGGAGAGAGGATCGGCATGGCCCTGGCAGCTTTTCAAAAGACGATTGTCTCAAAGGATTCTCCTCTTGATAAGTATCTCGGTGGTGACAAAAGCGCCCTTACAGCGGCCCGGAAAGAGGGGTATGATATTTTTACTGGAAAAGGAGGATGTATAGTTTGCCATAATGGTCCTAATCTGACAGACAATAAGTTTTATAATATCGGGGTCCCTGATAATCCGGAGATTATAAATGATTCGAGAGTAGCAGCGACACGCAGGTTCACTGCAAAGGTTTCCGGGTATAAGGCGTACAGCACGTTGAAGGAAGATCCGGGGAGATATCTTGTAACAAAGGACCGTAAAGCCTGGAAGGCATTTAAGACGCCTTCTCTCAGGGAGCTTTCCCTGACAGGCCCATATATGCATAATGGAACATTCTCTACAGTAAAAGAGGTCATAGAATTTATCAATAATGGCGGAGGTGATGACCCTGATAAAACGCCTTTGCTCAGGAAGTTAAAATTAACTGATTACGAAAAACTTGCCCTTGAGATTTTTTTGCTTGAAGCCCTCAAAGGCGATCTTGAAATAGTCAAACCACCGGAGGTGCCATGAAGACGAATGTAAAACCACATTTAAAGGAAATTAATGAACTCTACAGAAAGGTTTGTGAATTTGAATCATCGGTCGAACTTCAGCACGAGTACAGCCCCGTAAAAGAACCGCATCAATATGTAAACGAAGATATAGAGAAGGTGATGAATGCATTTTCAGCATCTGTAAATACTGCGCAGCAAGACTTAAGCTTTATCAATGATGCCATGCAGTCAGGTAAAATCGATTTTATCAGTCTGGTATCTGACGAGAAAAAATCAGAAAAAGATTTTTCTTTGCTCTATATAATCAGCAGACCGTTTTTTAAATCAATGAAAAATTCAGGAAATACAGATAATATAAACTGGAATGAGGGCAGGTGTCCTGTATGCGATGCCGTACCATCACTCTCGGTAATAGATAAGGAGTCCCGTAGGAGATATTTCTGCTCCTGGTGCGGGGGTGTAGGCCATTACAAGAGAATAGGCTGTCCCAGCTGTTTGACCGATGACCCCAAGGACATTACGGTGATCAGCCTTGAAGGTGAAGAAGGGATGAGGGCGGATACCTGCGAAAAGTGCAGGAGCTACTGCAAAAGCTTTGAAGGCAGCATGATGTTGGATAACTCCATTGATGAACTGGACATTATGAGTCTGCCTCTGGATATTGTTGTGCAGGGCAAGGGATATAAAAGGCATTCTCCAAATCCGGTCGGGATGATAAGGATGGAGTAGGGAGAGGGAAATAAAAAAGAAAGGGAAAGGTTTACTATAATGAAAGACCTGCTTGGAAGAGAAGAGGCTGTTAAGGTAAAAGAAGCACTGAAACTGCTTATGGAGCAGCAACTGAAGCAGCTGGATACTGAAACACTCCAGATTGAAGAAGCATATAAAAGGGTTTTATCAAAAGATATAATCTCTCCTGAAAACCTCCCGGGATTTAACCGCTCAACAATGGACGGATATGCCGTTAACTCGGCCGATACATTCGGGGCATCCGATACAATGCCTGTTTACCTCCAGATAAAAGGGCAGGTGCTGATGGGAGAAAAACCTGATATAACCATAGGACGAGGTGAAACATGCCAGATTCCAACCGGCGGAATGCTGCCTGAAGGTACTGATGCCGTTGTCATGTTCGAGTACACAAACACCGTGGATGATGAAATGGTGGAGATAATGAAGGCTGTTTCTCCGAATGAGAATGTAATACTTGCCGATGAGGATGTTAAAAGGGGCGAACCTGTTTTCCAGAGCGGACACAGGCTTAGACCACAGGATATAGGAGCTCTTGCCGGACTTGGAATTATTAAAGTTGAAGTATTTAAAAAACCGGTGGTTGCGATAATCGGGACAGGTGACGAAGTAGTGCCGCCTGATAAGCAGTTATCTCCGGGAGAAGTCAGAGACATAAATTCATATAATCTCTTTGGGCTGATACAGGATTCTCATGCTGTTCCCCTGAAAAAGGGAATAGTCAGGGATGAATATGATAAATTGAAAAAAACCGTTGAAGATGCTGTTGCTGAATCGGACATTGTGCTGATTACAGGCGGCAGTTCCGTAGGAACTAAAGATTATACATCGAAGGTCATTGATGAACTTGGAGACCCCGGAGTTCTTTTTCACGGAGTTACTATCAAGCCCGGAAAACCTTTGATAGGTGGTATTGTAAATGGAGTGCCGGTGTTCGGTCTTCCCGGTCATCCGGCTGCGATAACCGTAAGTTTTGAGACCTTTGTGGAGCCCCTTTTAATTAAGATCGCAGAAGAAAAGCATAATCCTCTTATACCTTCAAGAAGAATTGTAAAGGCATTATTCAGCAGAAACCTGTCATCTTCAGTCGGTCGTGAAGAACATATAAGGGTCAGCCTTGAACAAAAGGATGATGCTGTCAGGGCTGTTCCCATTATGGGGAAATCAGCGCTTATTCGCACACTTGTTAAGGCAGACGGAATAGTAGTGGTCCCGATGAATAAATCGGGGATTTATGAAGGGGAAGAGGTGGAGGTGAGATTGTTTTGAATTTCATCAGAAGAATATACCAGACCAGCACTGCTCTTCAGGATGCGCAGAAAATCTGGGCAGACTTTATTGAAACTATTAAACCAACAGATAGTGAAGTTGTGCCTGTCAGTCAGTCCTGCGGCAGGATTACTGCGGAACCGGTTCAGGCCAGGATATCATCCCCGTTTTATCACTCTTCTGCCATGGACGGCTATGCGGTAAAGTTTCATGAGACCTTTGGTGCATCAGAGACAAAACCTTTGCAGTTGGAACTTTACGAGCAGGCTGTTCCTATCAACACAGGAGATCCCGTTCCTAATGGATTCAATGCAGTGATAATGGTTGAGGATGTTAATTTAACCGATGACTATATAGAAATAAATGACCCTGCCACTCCATATCAGCATATAAGGCCCGTTGGAGAGAATATCGTACAGACCGAATTAATTCTTCCCGAAAACCATAAGATCAGGCCTGTTGACATCGGTGCGATGATTTCCGGCGGGAACTCTGAGGTGAAAGTAAGCAAAAGACCTGTCGTAAATGTTATCCCTACGGGTAATGAGATAGTGGAACCCGGCAGTCCTCTCAAAGTTGGTAATATAATCGACTCGAACAGTTATATGATAGGCAGTCTGATCGAACAATGGGGTGGAGAGTATGCCAGGAGTGAAATTGCCCCTGATAACAAGGACCTTCTTAAGGAAAGGATAATTGATTCTGTAAAGAAAAGTGATCTTACCGTAGTAATCGCCGGGGCATCTGCGGGTACAAAAGACTTTACCCCCAATGCCATAGCAGAGCTCGGTACTGTTCTTGTTCACGGAATAAGTATAAAACCGGGTAAACCTGTGCTCCTTGGAGTGATAAATAAAAAACCGGTGATAGGGCTTCCGGGATATCCAGTGGCTGCATATATGACATTTGAACTCTTCGCTAAATCTTTAATATATCATCTGCTCGGGATTGAACCGGCACCACCGGACACATTAAAGGCAAAGCTTTCAAGACCTGTAGCCTCTTCACTGGGTCAGGAAGAATTTTTGAGGGTGAAGGTCGGAAAAGTCGGAAGCAATCTTATAGCTACTCCGGTCGGAAGGGGAGCAGGTGCACTAATGACACTTCAGCGCGCCGACGGCATAATTCATGTGCCTGCAATGAATGAAGGGATTGCCGCTGAGACCGAGGTTGAAGTAGCACTTATAAGATCCAAAAATGAAATCAAAAATACGGTTGTCAGTATAGGCAGTCATGATAATGCATTGGACATCCTCGCAAATTATCTGAAGAGGAGGTTTCCGTCCTTCAGTCTCTCATCAGCACACGTCGGTTCAATGGGAGGGATTATGGCAGTGAAAAAGTCAGAGGCTCATGTTGCCGGCACGCATCTGCTTGATGAAAAGACAGGTGAATATAATATTCCTTTTATAAAGAGGCTCCTTAAAGGTATTCCCCTTAAAGTTATAAACCTTGTTCACAGACAGCAGGGGTTGATGGTCCGGAAGGATAATCCTAAAAACATCAAAGATATTCATGATCTTTCAAGAGATGATGTAGTTTTTATCAATAGACAGCCCGGTTCCGGAACCAGACTGTTGACCGACAAGTGTCTGAAGGAAAAAGAGATTAGTGCACTGGACATAAAGGGATATGATAAGGAAGAATTTACACATATGGGTGTTGCCTCGACAGTTGCATCGGGAGCAGCTGATGCAGGGATGGGGATTCTTACAGCAGCTATTGCACTTGGCCTTGAATTCATCCCAATAGCAAAAGAAAGATATGACCTGGTCATTAGAGGTGAGCATTTTAATACTGCACAAATAAAAGCGCTCTTTCAAATCATATCGACTGACAGAGAATTCAGGAATGCTGTTGTCTCGCTTGGAGGTTATGATGTGAGTGATATGGGGAAAGTCATTTATGAACAATGACTTTAAATAACAAATAAATTCCAAATACTAATCACCAAA
Source organism: Nitrospirota bacterium (assembly GCA_039715075.1). Lineage (GTDB taxonomy): Bacteria > Nitrospirota > Thermodesulfovibrionia > UBA6902 > UBA6902 > JBDLIC01. The sequence goes on along the minus strand of JBDLIC010000013.1, from coordinate 29,918 downwards.
TTCGAAACTCAGCTGGACATTGTTTGATATTTGAAATATGGGATTTGAGGTTTATTTGTTATTTGGTGCTTGTTATTTGGAATTTGATCCCGTATCTGTTATTTTAACTTGAATGGATATTTATTATGAAGGGCTATATAAATAAAAAAATAACAAAAATAACCGAATTCCACAACAACACGGTTGAGGATGTTGTTGCCGAGGAAAAGAAGCTTCGCATTTCGGTAAACGGCAGGGAAGTGTTGAGCTTGTACTGCAGCCCGATAATGATCAGGGAGCTTGTTGCCGGTTTTTTTATGACCGAGGGAATTATAAATGGCAACTGGTGTTCGGACAGGATATCCATCCAGTATAATGAAGACATCCTTGTGAATATTCCTGCAGAAGGCGAGGTTTCTCTGGAAGGAAGTTCCAGGACCTCCGGTTGTGTAGGCGGCATTACATTTGAAAAGTCTCAGGATGATGAAGAGATCGGCGAAGGGATAAGAATTGAAAAAAGCAGACTGAGAGAACTCTTTCACGATTTTCAAAAAAGATCTGACCTCTACAATATGACAGGATGTATTCACAGTGCGGCTATATCTGATGGTCAGCATATTCTGGTAGTAGCTGAAGACATTGGAAGGCATAATGCAGTGGATAAAGTAACAGGCTATTGCTTTCTTGAAGACATTCCCCTGAATGACAAGATCATCCTTGTAAGCGGAAGGTTGTCCTCGGAAATGGCCACAAAGTGCTCAAGATGGGGCATCCCGATAGTTGTAAGCAGGGCAGCTCCAACCGGGCTGGCTATAGATATTGCGGACAAACGAGGGATAACAATGGTTGGGTTTATGAGAGGAAAGAGGCTGAATATCTATACTAATCCACATAGGATAGTCAGGTAAGACAGTGAAGAAATATTGCCGGTGTTTTTTTGATATGACGTCATGAATTTTAGGCCTGCCTGGTAGTTTCCTTTTTTATTTTGCATTCTCCAGTCCGGCGACAACTCTCTCACGGATAATGTCTTTTTCGAATTCTGCTAGGGCACTGAAAAATTGCTGAATTGATTTTCATGGACTTTCGCTACATAGCTCTGCTATCCGCCTCAAAACCATAAAAATTTATCCATTTTTTATGACGATTCACTAAGTCCGACAAACTCTTAAATTCCCGGCTTTATTTCATGGTTTATTCATCATATAATATTGTTGACAATAAGAACGGAACTTAAACATGGATGGTTTCAAAAGATACAGATCACTCTGGATACTTGTTTTTTTTCTGATACCCGGCGGGTGTGCACATCATGTGAAAATCCCGATTAACGGAACCACAACCAGCTTCTACCATGAGGACGGACCATTAAAGGGCCACGTTAAAGACTCGGTGAAAATATGGGAGTCGCTGTTTCTGGGCCTGATAAGCATGGACCTCTATGTCGGCGCGGACAAGGCTTATGAAGACACTGGAGAAACAGGCAATCCTTTTTACACGAGTCTTAAGCCCTGGAACAGGAATGCCTCTGATATGTGGCATTTCAGAAAGTTTCTCGAGTTCTGGGGCTGGAAATTGTAGGCAGTCCCTGGTCATATAACCGCAGATTGTCATAATTGACAATATACTGCGCCATATTGCGCATCCTCCCGAACAATATTCATTTAACTTCTTTTTAAAATTAACAGGTTAGAAATGGCACAGAGATTGCATTACTATTTTGCATAAGGAGATTGAACAGGCTATGCCGAGAAAAAAGATAGTGAGCGAACTTAGAAAACTGATCAGAGAGAGGGGCACTGTTACAAAGGAACAGCGGCAATACGCAATTGTTGAAGAGCAGGGTTTAATGGAAATGTATCCGATTACAAAACCCTCCGAAGAAAAAAGATTTTCACATTTAAGAAACCTTAAAAGTTACATCGGTGAGCATGGTATCACCATGCTGGCGCAAAGAAGGGTTCACGCTTAAGTAGCCTGGCAGTCGAAGTAAGCAATTCCCTTTCTATCCTGATTCAATACTCATCCGGTCATTATTTCAAAAACTCATTCCTCTTTCTTCGAATTAATCGTGACATAAATATATCCCCCTCCCCTGTAAACCAGAAGGAGTATATTCTCCGTATCTCCAATTCCGGAGACCACATCCTCATAATCACCGGTCTTCTTAACCGGTTTTCTGTTGATTTCCTGAATAACATCACCTTTTTTCAGCATACCTGCAGCAGTGCTTTCATCCTCAACATTCGTCACTATAATACCTTCGGCTTTCTGTGGTATATCGAATCCCTCCCTGATCTCCGGGGTAAGGTTCTGCACATGAACGCCTGCAAGGGCATTTTCAAAACCGCTTCTCATTTCAGCCATTCTGCCCGGCATCTCACCAATGGTTATCATTATGGCTTCCTCTTTAGCATCCCTAACAACCTTCATCCGGATTTTTTCTCCAGGCAATGTACCGGCAACCATGTTCCTTAAACTAGTCGGACTCTCAGATTTCCTGGCATCATATTCAATAATTACATCCCCTCTTTTCAGTCCTGCCTTTTCAGCCGGGCTGCCCTCCATTACTTCAGTAACCAGTGCCCCCAGCCTTTCACTTATATTGAAATGCTTTGCCAGCTCTGGTGTTACGTTCTGTATGGTCACCCCAAGCCACCCGCGTATGACCTTTCCGTGCTTTATAATACTCTGCATAATCGAATTTGCCATATCAGACGGTATCGCAAACCCGATCCCCATATATCCCCCGCTGGTCGAAAATATTGCGGTATTCACCCCTATCAGTTCACCCCTGATATTTACGAGCGCCCCGCCGGAATTACCCGGATTAATCGCAGCATCAGTCTGGATAAAATCTTCATAGTCGGCTATCCCCACATTTGACCTTCCTACCGCACTAATGATCCCCATGGTAATCGTATTTCCAAGGCCGAATGGATTGCCTATTGCGATTACCAGTTCCCCGACTTTCAGTCCGTCAGATACACCCATTTTTATTGCGGGCAGGCCTTCAGCATCTACTTTGACAATTGCCAGATCTGACCTGGGATCAGAACCGATAATCCTTCCGTCAAACTCTCTCTTGTCATACAGCGTCACCTTTATTGTATCGACATCCTGCACAACATGATTGTTCGTAAGAATGTAGCCGTCCTCTGTCACTATAACTCCTGAACCCAGCGCAGGGGCCTTAAATTTTTTCTTGCCGCCAAAAGGATGGAACCTGTCCCCGAAATACTTCCTGAAAAACGGATCATCAAGGTAATCACCAAAAGGGTGGTCCTTTGACGACATATTTTTTGTTGTCGCTATATTGACGACCGAAGGCTTAACTTCCTCGGCGACCTTTGACAGAGATGCATTTAATGTTCCAAGGAAATCCGATGGTGCATCCGAAACGGCCTTATCCTTCTGAACAACTCCTGCCCCTGCCGAATCCTCTCCGCCCCCGCTGACTGCCTGTTTTATTTCCGGCTGTTTTGTATGTCCCGCTTTATTTTCAGTCCTGCCGTCGCAACCTGAAGCTGACATGATCCCGATAATAAAAATAATTGTTATGACAATTTTCTTCATTTAATCCTCCTGCGAACTCCCTGAGGGTTCGGTTGTAATTTTATCAGAAAATTTATTCTATTACATTTCAATATAAAAGAACAGTTTGTCAAATAATAATATAAATCGTAATCTAAACTCAGTGAAAACATTAATTATATTGCAATACATTAGTTCCCCTTATATGACATATAAATATTTCTAAATTGACACCCGGAAAGCATTGTGATACAGAAAAGGTAAGGCCGAAAACGCCTAATTAAAGGAAGGAGGGGTTTATTATGAATAAAATTTCTGTCCAGGACATAAAGGTGAGCGTTAAGGATATGCTGATGGTCTTACATGATATGGGCAGCAGCGCAGAGGAGTCTGTATCTTCCATTCAGACCGCACTAATTTATAACAAGACAATGCCTCTTGAGGACTGTAAAACAAGAATTGAAAGAATTAAAAAACAGGAGGGCCTCCTGAAAAGCAGATTTGCTGAGATCACCAGTGAAGACCCCGGTGTAGAAAAATATGCAGAAGTTCATGGTCATATCTCAAAGATAGCGGAGGATTTAGGAAAATTATCCGATCTGGCCGACAAAAAAATCCGGGAAAATATCCTCTTCTCTGACAGGGCGGCAAATGAATCCATGTTTCTTCTCCAGAGACTGACGGAAATATTAAGGCCTGCAACCGATATGATACTCGCAAGAAATATATTCCTGTGTAAATACGTACAGACGTCCCAGTCTGACCTGTCAAAGATGGCAGATGAATATGCAACTTTGCATGAAGAGAGGCTGATAAAAGGAGAGTGCCAGCCTGTAGCGTCATCACTCTATATCGGGATGCTGGACATGATTAAAAGGATCGCGTGGCATGCAAGGGAGATCACGTTAAAACTCTCGGAATAGCCTTACATATTTATCTTCCTCAAAATTAACTGGAGCCGCAGAAAAAGACAATCTGCGGCTCTTTTCTCTCCCGGCAAACCAATTCGTGTTTCTCTTCGTTATATAGTGAAAAATATTAATGGATAATATTTTTCACATGTCGTAAAATGATTGAATATTATTGCAGTCTATTATTTCGGAATCAATGCAGTTATTGGCCCGGCAATACGAGAGGAGCTGAACATGAAGAAAAGAAATCTTTTCGGTTATGACCTGTCTGAGATCAAGAATATTAATGAAGAGCTCGTAGTTGAAATTCTAAACGAAGTAATGAGTGATGATAAATCCATCTGCAGGTGCCAGCTCTGTATCGAAGACATTTTCGCACTCTCTCTGAATAAATTGCCGGCTCTTTATGTCCAGAGTACCTTCAAGGAAAATACATTCAGGGGTTATGATCTGACTAAAATACTTGATAGAGAAAAAGTGCAGAAGGCAGTTCTTGATGCAGCAAACAAGGTCAGCAAGAATCCATACCATTGATACCCTGAAGTTATTCCTGATTGGACCTCAAATAATCCTCTGCTTTTCTACCTGTCATTTTTGACAGGTGCTTTTATCCGTTCTTTTTTGTAAGAATGTAGGACAAAACAGGTTCAATCTTAATGCAGGCAAAGCGGAGGGACCATTACCCTGTACAGGAAAAACAATATTTCATTAATCACTCTGTGGGACGAAGACTGAGCGGATATAACATGGAGGACCGGGACTTACAGTTCCATCTTCTCACCATTGACAATATCCCGGAGCACTCTCCTATTCACTATCCTTATCTTTTTCCCCTTCACATCTATAATGCCTTTCTCGCTCATCCTCCGGAGTATCCTTGAGAGAGTTTCCGGTATCGTACCGATAAGACTTGCAAGCTGCCCTTTGGAAATGTCTATTTCAACAGTATCACCGCACCCGGTCTGTTTGCATAGATAAAGCAGGTAAGCCGCCAGTCTTCCGGGAACTTCTTTCAGGGACAGGTCTTCAATCATTCTGGTAAAATGCTGGAGCCGCATTGAAAGATTGGCCATCATATTCATAACAACAGAGGGTTCTTTCCTGATCATCTCAAGAAAATCTTTTCTCGGGAAAAAAAATGCCTTTGTCTTCTCCATCGCATCAGCATGTGCAGGGTACGGAGAACCGGCAAAAGCGGAAACAGCCCCGAGAAGCTCCTTTGGCCCGACTATATGAAGGATCTGCTCCTTGCCCTCTATAGACAGCTTATAAACCTTAACCCGCCCTTTGATAACAATATAATAACCCGTTGACTCGCTTCCCTCAGAAAAGATGTTCTCCCCGCGTGAAAACTCCTTCTCAACAAGGATCTTTCCGAGCATTGCCATGGCATGTTCCGGCAGCTTCATGAAGAGAGGAATATTCGCTATAAGGGATAAACGGTCCGTTTTTTCTTTTTTCATGTCCGATACATTAATAACATTATTCCCTCCTCTCTGTCAAAAAAACAGGGATAAAGGCCGAAGACAATATATATTTTCCCTATCCTGTCCACTTGTGCCTTTTTTTGACATAAGTCAAGGTCATAGCCTCAACGTATTGATAAGATAGATTCAGATGATAAAAATCATTATAAATTTTCAACTCACTATAAAGGAGGATTAAACATGTTTTGTAATCAATGTGAACAGGTAGCAAAAGGAGGCGGATGCACAAAGATCGGTGCATGCGGGAAAAAACCTGAAGTGGCAGCACTCCAGGATCTGCTGATTTATTCACTCAAGGGACTTTCGTTTTATGCGGTTAAGGGAAGGAAGGCCGGTATTTCGAATTCTGAGGCAGACAAGTTTACAGCAGAGGCACTATTTTCTACGCTGACGAATGTTAATTTCGACAATGCAAGATTCCAGACCCTTATAAACAGGTGCTCTGAATTAAAGGGAAACCTCAAGGCCGCCATCAGCGCAGAAGGCATTTCTCCGGACTCCCCGGAAGGTGCCGTGCAGTTTACCCCTTCAGATACTCTCGAAGGATTGATAAAGCAGGGTGAAACCGCGGTCATTATCCCAAACGATGTTAATGCCGATATTTCATCACTCGAACAGACCGTACTCTATGGCCTAAAAGGAGTTGCCGCATATGCCTATCACGCCCAGGTCCTCGGCAAAAGTGATGATTCCGTATATGCTTATATGCAGGAAGCATTAAGTTCAATGCTTAACAAAGAACTCTCCCTTGAGGACTGGGTAGCCATAGCTCTTAAATGCGGAGAGGTAAATCTCAAGGCAATGGAACTGCTTGATGCCGCCAATACAGAAAAGTACGGACATCCAGTTCCAACAGAGGTTCCCCTGGGCGCCAAAAAAGGAAAGGCAATCCTGGTATCAGGCCATGATCTGAAAGATATTAAGGCCATTCTCAAACAGACTGAAGGCAAGGATATCAATATTTATACGCATGGAGAGATGCTGCCTACCCACGCTTATCCGGAATTAAAGAAACACTCTCATTTTTACGGACACTACGGCACAGCATGGCAGAACCAGCATAAAGAATTTGCGCAGTTCCCGGGAGCAATTGTCATGACAACAAACTGTCTCCAGAAACCGCACGATTCATATAAAGAGAATATCTTCACATGCGGTCTGGTCGGCTGGCCTGGTGTCACTCATATTCAGGACGATGACTATACACCCGCTATCGACAGGGCACTTGAACTTCCCGGCTTTACTGAAGACGCCCCCGGCAAGACCGTTATGACAGGATTCGCAAGAAACGCTGTCATGGGAGTAGCAGATAAAGTAATTGAGGGAGTCAAAAGCGGAGCAATCCGGCACTTCTTCCTAGTTGCGGGATGCGACGGCGCAAAACCCGGAAGAAACTACTACACAGAGTTTGTCGAAAAGGTACCGCAGGACTGCGTAGTCCTGACCCTGGCATGCGGCAAGTTCAGGTTTTTCGACAAGGACCTCGGCGATATAGGCGGCATTCCCCGCCTGCTCGATATCGGCCAGTGCAATGACGCATACTCAGCAATACAAATTGCACTCGCTCTTTCAGATGCATTCGGAGTCGGCGTTAATGAACTGCCGCTCTCAATGGTACTGTCCTGGTATGAACAGAAGGCCATAGCCATACTGCTTACCCTGCTGCATCTCGGAATAAAGGACATAAGGCTTGGGCCAACGCTCCCTTCATTCCTGACACCGAATGTTCTGGACTTCCTTGTGAAGAATTACGACATCAAACCCATTACAACACCAGACGAAGACCTCGCAGCAATTCTCAAGGAAGAAACCGTAGAAGCATAGTAAACAACTTCAAAAGGGGGCAGAAATGCCCCCTTTTTTATTCTCTTACTCTTATCATTCAACAATTCCATATCAGCTAGAAAGAAGAAGAATATCGAATATCCAATGACGAATAACGAATGTAGAAGGATAAAAAAGCAACTTCAGGGGAAAGGCTGAGAAACCAGAGATTATTATAAACGTAATAAATACAAGAAGATAGCTGTTAAAAATCACAGTTAGCTTATTATGCTGAAGCAGCTATTATCTGTTATCCATACTGCAAGGCTAATACTGTTATCATAGCAGCAGTATAATATCTGTATAAATAAAAAAATCCAACTGAAATGCCTTGAAATATAATTATAATATATTTACAATGTAATTATGGAATCACTAAGGTTTTCATGGGATAATCGAAAGAATAAAGCAAATCAAAAGAAACACGGCATTTCATTTGATGAAGCCCAAACCGTTTTCGTGTTTTAGTTGTATGTCATTGCTTCAGAAAAAGCGATTCTGAAATAAGGATCATTTCTGCAAGAAAAGCCACGAAGAAAGAACAAAAGGTTTATTTGGGAGGATAAAATGAGAAAAGAATATGAATTTGACAAAATGAAGGGGCGCAAGAATCCTTATGCAAAGAAGTTAAAAAAACAAGTTACTATTCGGATGGAAGTAGACATTATTGACTATTTCAAGCAGTTAGCACAAGAAACAGGTATCCCCTATCAAAATTTGATCAACTTATATTTGCGTGACTGTGTTCAATCTCACAGAAAACCATCAATAAAGTGGGCGTCCTAAAATAAGGAATTTATCAAGGCGACGCACTCGAATGCATGACAGCGGTGATCTTTATTACTGTGTTTGTTTTATGGTTTGCAAATCATCTTTTTGCTTTTAAGTACGCTTCATGTCATGCATCGGTGGTCTTAGCGTAATATAGATACTTAAGTAAATAATCATAGTCTTTCATATCAGATGATATAATCTGATAAAGGAGGGGGTTATTATAAAACTAAATAAACTCATACTTATGTCTTCCCTTATTATCATTTTATTTCCCATTTCATTACCAGCCACCACCGACTACGCTGAAGATACAAAACAGGGTTGTCTTATCTGTCATCTTGAAGAGGACGGAGGGGATATAAACGAGATGGGGCTTGAATTCTCTGCTTCCGGGTATGTCTGGCCTCCTGAAGGCGGGTACAGAGTACTTGGCCCGGTAAGAAAAACTGTCCGCTTTGCCTTAGGCATGTTTCACATCATTGCCGGATTCATGTGGTTCGGCACCATAATGTATGTACATTTAATCTTAAGACCGGGATACGCCGCGCGGGGACTTCCGAAAGCTGAAGTAGCGCTCGGTATGGTATCAATGATAATTGTAGGCATTACCGGAGCGCTTCTGACTATATCCAAAATCAGAAGTCTGGATGTACTTTATTCAAGTCCCTGGGGCATAACGCTGTCGGTTAAGATTATGCTTTATCTTGTCATGATATCATCAGCACTGTTTGTTGTTCTTTTTATTGGGCCCAGATTAAAGAAAGGAATGAAGAAGTCAATTACTGCAATACCGGAAATATTTGATCCTGTAACGCTCTCCCATTTTGACGGTGAAGAGGGAACTCCAGCTTATATAGCGTATAAGGAAAAGATATATGATATGACAAGCCTGAAGCTCTGGAAAAACGGCCTGCACATGAAGCATGTCGCGGGCCATGACATGACGGACTCACTGCCAAAGGCCCCGCACGGAGAAGAGAAACTGGATGGCCTTCCTGTAGTTGGCAAATACGACGACTCAAGGAAACCAGCCAAAACACCCATCCAGAAATCGTTCTACTTCATAGCGTATATGAACCTCGTAATTGTTTTCTGCGTGCTCATCGTGATAGCCTACTGGAAATGGGGGCTCTAATATTTAACCCGCATAACATAAAATTATACAATCTCTGCCGGATCAGGAAGATAGGAATTGACCGTTGGATTAGGGAAGAAGCCGGTGAAGTCCGGAAGAAGTATTTTACAGGCAAATTTGTTGTCGGCAAAGGGCAGGCTGATTAATTACTGTCGGGGGACAAGAGAGCCCAACTGAACAACAGGTCACAGACGATACAGATAAATCGGCGTTCTGTAAATGTCTTTCAAATGAATAACCTTTGTCGGCTCAGATGACGGCAGGGCAAATGTACTGCTCACAATAAGGACTTCACTTATTTTGTCCTGTTCCAGTTTTTCCTTGAGAGACACCATGCCCCCGGGGAACAGGTAGCATGTAAGGACAGCTATATCGGAGAGGTCGGCATTCCGGAAGTCTTTTCGGTAAAGAGTCAGATTGCTCAGTCCCGATATTTTTTTACGGATCAATGCGAATATCCATGGAACCAATGATAACTCATAACCGACCACCTGCCGGTCCGGATACTTTCTGGCAAATGCAATAACAAGAGTCCCCCAGCCGGAACCAAGGTCCACTATAGGCCCTGTCCCTGAATCCTCTACAGCTGCGATCATTGCCCGGGAACCCTTGCCTGAACTCGGCGAAGGGGAAATGCCGGTTTTCATTGAGCCCAATACAATAGATATACCGGCGAAGAGGATGAAAGCTATAAGAATGATTTCGATTATCAGCATAATGTCTGAAATATTATATGATAATTCGATTAATTAGAAATGAGGCTCTGCATAGTTCTTCAAGGAAATAATAAATCACCAACCTCACTTCATCCGCGCAATATATTCATTAATCTCCTCCAGAAAATCATTTCCATAAAGTGTTTTAATAATTGAGGCTATTCCGGGATCAAGAATGGCTGCTTCAGTGCTCCGTGATCTGTTACACTGAAACAAGAAGGCATCGTCATCAATCGTCAGACATAAAGGGTCCCCTTCGGATAAAGCCAGCGGCCAGAGCACACAATCTTTAGGCTTGACTTCCTCGGGTTGATAGTCCATTTCAATGGCAGTTGAATGCAATGAGCAGAGTGTTTCTTCTTTTCCACCACGATATGCAAACACACACACTCCCGAATCATCATCGTCAATAGAAAACAGGTCCTGCTCTATCTTTTCAAACACATTTAAATACTCATCATCAGATTTCAATCCTTCTGAATAACCAGCTGCCATGGGCATACAACCTGTGATCTGCTGCAGCTCATTTCCGTCCACGCATACCTGGAAGCTGCCGCAGCAGGATTCATCGGACGAACATATCTCAGGGGTGCATGAATGTACGATTGATAATAATGATGATACGTCAACAGCAATGTTTTTGATGAGCGGATATTTTTTCATTTAGCAATCAGATTTCGAGGGTCAATTTTAACATCAGAGACCGGATTATTATATATTATGTCCGCTACTTTTTACCCGGAACCGTCAGAACCTCTGCATTCCAGAACTTATCCCTTCCATATTCTGTATTTAAGATGTTAGAATTTTTAAATATAATATTCATTGCCATAAGGAGGTATTACCTATCAGGAAGACAAATAAAATATCCGACCTCTTAAAGATACGATGCGCGCAATGCGGAGAATGCTGCTGCGACCCCATGATTGAACTGACACATCATGACCTGCGCAGACTCGTAAAACATACCGGACTCCCGGCAGAAAAACTGTCGGCCTTTTATTCAAATTCAATATTAAACTCCGACATAGATGACGACGGGTGGGTAAAACTTTCATACGGGAAACGAAAGATGGGTCTAAGAAAAAAACAGGACGGGACCTGTATGTTCCTGTCAAAAAAGAGGCAGTGCAAAGCCTATGAGGCAAGGCCGATATCGTGCCGCGTATTCCCGATTGATGTAATACTGGACGATGACAACGAAATAATTGATCTTGAACTTTCAGATGTCGTCCTGGAAAAGTTCATTGACTGCAAACATTACCGAGGCAAGGCCGTGTCACATAAAAAATTCATGCTTAACGCAACCCTGTCCAGAGATGAAACCGCATCCTACTGGAAAAAACTGAAAAGATGGAATGACCATCCGGAAACCGGCAGGAAAACTGATTTCCTGAAATTCATGGGCTTTTAACCTCTCCGGTCTGGATCCTGACTTCAGTAAAACCTTATCCGACTCCAACCGTCTTTCTGTCTCCCTGCTCGGCCATTTTTTCAATAACAAGGGCATTTTATCTTATCGGTTTTTTTTTACGAAAGTAATAACCCACACTTTTCACTTTACAATTCGCGGAAGTATTTACAACAAAACTCATGCCAATCGTAACACACTGATTAATTAGAATATTTCAACCAAATGACTTTAAGCAGAAAGCAGACCACCCCGATACTGCAAAATTATTAAAAGGAAATAAAAAGAAGAACTATGTTTCGCAGTTTATTACTGCTTTTCTATCCATCTCATGGGCAATTTAATCCTGAAAGTCGTACCATGCCCGGGGGTACTTTCAACTACTATTTCTCCCATATGTTCGGACAATATCCTCTTGACTAAAGGCAGCCCCATGCCGAACCTGTGCTCCTTTGTGCTGAACATCGGGTCAAATATTCTATCGATGGCATCTTTGTTGATCCCATAACCTGTATCTGAAATGGTGAGCACTATACTGGCCCCTTCTTCGTAGATCAGCACCTTGATGCTGCCGCCCTCAGGGGTCGCCTGGATTGCATTTCTTATAAGATGAGAGATGGCAATCTGGAAGAGGTTCTTCTGAAGATTGATTTTTATAGAGCTCTCAGCAGGACTGAAAACAAGTTCAATGCCTTTATCAGCCGCCTTGTTCTCATTGATGGATACAACACTGTCAATAACAGTATTAATATCTTCATATGCAAACATAAACTTCTTGCTGTCCAGCAGGGACTGAAAGTCCTTTACTATGTTATCAAGCTTTTCAGCCTCCTCCATAATTAGTTCAAGCTTTGACTTCAATCTTTCCGGAACTTCCTCTTTGTCCAGAACCCTTTTGCATATCAGTCCTATGACCGATGAGGGGTTCCTGATCTTGTCCGCTATTGTCAAAGCCATAAGACTCATTGTCCTCTCCGATACAATCGTCTCTATTTCCTGGTTATACTCCTCAAGAAGGCGTTTATAGTCCTTTTCCATCTGCATCAATTTGCTGTAGTTGACCGCTTTTTCGATTGAGTGCACAAGCAGCTGAGAGGTAAAGGGCTTGATGATAAAATCGAATGCCCCGATCTTTATCGCGTCTATGACTTTCTCCATATCCGCATATGCTGTCATAAGTATTACAGGTTTTTGAGGATCAATATCATGGATTTCTCTGAGGAGTTCAATCCCGGACATGGAAGGCATCACAATGTCTGTTATTACAATATCTATTTTGTCCGTTTCAAGCCTGTTAATTGCATCATCGGCGCTCGGCGAAGAAACAATATCATAACCGAATTCTTCCAGCAATAACGAGGTTACCTCAAGGACACTCGGATCATCGTCAACGACAAGAATGGAACAATGTTTACTTCTGGGCATCTATCCAGTCCTCCTTATCAGGAAAGTATAATTCTTATTATATCCGCATGCAAGTTTTTTTATATGCTTTATATATGCTTTATATGCTTGACTGACAGCAGATTTTCGTATAATATATTCGGTATAGCCACGAAGGCTTATAGGGCCAGCAGGCCTTGAAATCTTTCGTGGCTTTTTTATTTCACAAGATAAGATGTTAACGGTTTACTTTAAAAATATTACTTCAGATGGAGATAAACAGCAATGTCAGATGAGTTACTTGTCCTCATAAGCGCCGCAGCTTCCATAGGCTTCTTTCATACACTGCTCGGGCCGGACCACTATCTGCCGTTTATCGTAATGCACCGTGCTGGGAAATGGTCCCTTCGCAAAACAGCCTTTATAACTGCTGCCTGCGGCATAGGCCACGTACTAAGCTCAATCCTGCTCGGCATAATAGGCATAGCGCTGGGGATTGCGCTTTCAGAAGTAGCAGTTATAGAGTCGTTCCGCGGCGGAATTGCCGCATGGGCGCTGGTCGCCTTTGGCCTGGTTTACTTTGTCTGGGGCGTAAGACGCGCAATACGAAACAGGCCGCATAAACACCTCCATATCCATGAGGACGGAAGCAACCATATTCATACACATACGCACGCTGACAAACACCTGCATATCCATGAAAAGAAGAGCGCCGGTAATTTTTCACCCTGGATGCTCCTGACAATATTTATTCTGGGACCTTGCGAACCGCTCATACCATTACTGATGTACCCTGCAGCAAAAAGCAGTCTTATGGGACTTATTATGGTGACCGCTGTATTCGGTGCAGTAACACTTGCGACAATGCTGGGGATTGTCCTTGTATCAACGCTTGGAATAAACTTTATCCCCCTAAAACCGCTGGAACGTTATACCCATGCCTTTGCCGGCGCGGCAATCTGCATGTCAGGGCTCGCAATCCATTTTCTAGGCCTCTAGCTAATAAAGGAGATTCACTTTCATGACCGAACTCGAAAAATTAAAGCACTTGCTGAAGCACTGGATAGAACACAATGATGCCCATATAAAAACCTATGGTGAGTGGGCATCCAAAACAAATTCTATTGGAGAAAAGGAATTGTCAGAAATTCTCGTACAGATAGCAGAAGAAAGCAAAAAACTTAATGATCTGTTCAGCAGGGCAGAGGAGATGATTTAGCTAGAGTCTCTGTACAAACTACTGTTTTTGGGTTTTGTCATGCCCGAGGTCTTTAATCGGGCATCCAGAACCTATTAGAAAAACTGGATTCCCGCTCAACAGACTACGGGAATGACGGCTTAAAGTTTGACTTGATACACAGACTCTTGCTAATAACTATGCTATAAGCTATTTATCAGCTTATACAGACCCGGATATTCATCTTTAGCAGGCAATATATCTTCTTTCAGTAATCTTAACCCTTCCGGAATATATTTCAGAAAGTATTTCTTCCCTTTAACCCGGGATAAAAACCCATATGCTCCGAGTGCCTGCATATGTCTTTGAAGCCTGCATGGCACTATCGATTCCATGAAGCCTTTTCTGTTAAAACCTTCAGCGGTCATCTCATCCATCTTATCTGTGTAATAATCGAGAAGATTATTTCTTATGCTCTCCTCAAGGCGAACATAGGGGTCCCACAATAACGATGCTATATCATAGGCGGGCGGCCCCTGCCTGGCACCCTGAAAATCTATTATTTTTATTTCCTGACCTTTGATGACCATAATATTTTGTGACTGGAAGTCCCTGTGGATAACAGTTTTTGGAAAAGAGTCCGCCTTCAAAGCCAAAAGGTGAAATTCATTTCCCAGATCTGTCCGATTGGCAACACCCATTTGCCTGATATCGCGTAGATAGCATTCACTAAAATATTCTGTCTCCCAGCGGAAATGATCGTAATCAAACGTTCTATCTTTAAGAAGCATACATTCACCAATATTTTCTGCAGCCCTGGTATGAATCAGTACCAGAGCATCAAGCACAGTTCTATAAATCTTCTCCAGTTCAGCACCTTCACGCGGACAATTAAGATAACTGTAAAGGGAGACGTCCCCTGCATCTTCAAATTCAGCCTGCCATTTATCCGACCATTCATTTATTAATTCCGGAACAGGGACAGAAAGCTTCCTGAAATATTTCGTATATTCCATGTGACGCTCAAAATCAGTGTCATCTTCCCTGCACTGCATAAGCACACTGGATTTGCTGCCTTCATTTATCCTGTAATATTTTCTGTCCGATCCCCCTGTGCCGATTAAACACCTGCCATCATCAGCGGACACTCCAGTAACAGCTGCTTCATCAAAGTCAACAATGTAGTCATTTCCAATAATACAATTTTCATGCAGAGATGATTCATCAGATTCCCCTGCCCTGCTTCCGGGAAGCAGAATACAATTTCTCAGAGAAACATCCTTACCCAAAACACAATCCCCTTCAATCACAACAAACCCATGAATCTCAAGGTTTTCACATGTATTAATTGAAGGATGAACATATACATTCTCTCCATCCGCCTTCAATGCGTCAAATACTGCAGACGCATATGCGGAAGGTGTGCCAATATCACTCCAGTAACATCCGGAGACATTGAATGTTCCCACCTTTTTTCCCGCTTTCAGGGCATCCAGCCACGCATCAACAACACTTGATATTCCATCAGGCAAAAATTCCAGAAATTCGGCCTCATATATGGCAATCCCCGTGAAGGCCAGCAATCTGTTACTGCCCGAAGATCTGCCGCCTGTTCTCCTGACATCACGGAGTAATCCTTTCTGATCAATATTGAGACTGTTGAATTTCGGATAATCATGAACAGCCAGAGTGACAAGGTTTCCTGAGGAGCAGTGATACTTGTAAACTTCATTCAAATTGATATCAGAGAGGACATCGGAATTATGCACAATAAACGGACTGTCCTTTAAGAATCCTTCTGCATTTTTCAGGGCTCCGCCTGTATCCAGAATTATCTCTTCATCGAAAAAAGTGATTTTTTCTTTTAGAGAAGAGCTCTCATACCACGCTTCAATATCCTCTTTTTTGTGATGAAGGTTTATCCCGACCTTGTTAAACGGCAGGGTCGTCACATTATCAATGACATGCTGTAAAGCAGGTTTCCCAATCACAGGCAAAAGAGGCTTAGGGATATGGTCTGTAATAGGACGCAGTCTTTCTCCAAGACCAGCGGCCAGAACAAAGATGTTCAATTTTTTCATATACTAAATTCAGCCACTGATTTTCACTGACTAAAGACTCATTGTCCGCAGATTTCACAAATTAAACAGATAAATAAGAATAGAACAAAAAATCTGTTTAATCTGTGAAATCTGCGGATAATATTCTTTCTTTTTTTCTGTGTCAGTCTGTGGCTATTTTTTTTATTTATAAATCAAATATTTCTTCCTGACTTTTCTGTTGAACTCCAGACACTGCTTCTTCCACCACTCTTCCATTTGTCTGAGAGGGGTCCCTTTTTCGATATCATTTCTCAGTCTGTCAGTACCTGCCAGGACATCAATCGGCATTTTCTCCATTTCATATTCATAGGGAGGCTGTTTCCATTTAAAGTCCCCGGGATATAGATCATGAACAGCCTTGATAATTGCAACGCCTGTTTTAAAGGGTTCGAACCTGTTACGGTTCGTTAAATGAATCTGTGCTCCACCGCAGCGCCTTCCCGCATGTTTTTGAAACGTGGGTTCAAAATAGACCGGCCTGAATTTCACGCCAGCAAGCTTCATTTCCACAAGTTTGCTGACAAGAGCATCCGGCTCAACAAACGGGGCCCCGAATATTTCAAAAGGTCTTGTTGTGCCGCGTCCTTCACTTAATTCCGTCCCTTCAAGCAGGCACATTCCCGGATACACAATCGCAGTATCGAGTGTCGGCATATTAGGAGAAGGCATGATCCAGGGCAAATCTGTTTCATCAAACCACATACTGCGTGTCCAGCCCTTTACTGCGACAACATTATAATCCAGGGAAGGATAGAATTCGTTCTTCAAATAACCACCAATTTCACCGATTGTCATTCCATGTCTTACAGGCAGGGGCCGCTGGCCGACAAAAGATCTGAAATTCATATTTAGCACCGGACCTTCTACAAGTTTACCTCCCAGAGGATTCGGCCTGTCAAGGACTACTACCGATTTACCAAGTTCACTGCAGGCCTGCATGCATAATTCCATTGTCCATATAAATGTATAGTAACGGGTCCCGACATCCTGCATATCAACCACCAGCACATCAATATCTTTCAACATTGATTTTTGCGGTTTGCGGGTGCTGCTGTACAGACTGTAAACAGGGAGTCCCGTCCCTCTGTCTCTGAACCCTTTCCATTCAACCATATTGTCCTGGGTCTCTCCGCGGATCCCGTGCTGGGGACCGAAGAGCACTTTGAGCTCAATCTTTCTGCTACCCAGAAAGCAGTCAACTGCATGTTCCAGTCCGCTGTTTACAGAAGCAGGATGAACAAGCAGTCCTGCCCTTAAGTCCTTGAGTTCTTTTGGCCAGTTTTTACTAAATATGTCCAATCCGGTTTGAACGCCTTTTTTCACGGAGTATTCCTCTAAATAAATTTATAATGAAGGTTTTATTATTTCGAATTAGGGCGGGGTGACCTCGTCACTACTGCCCGGAATTCACTTTTGCATAATACTCCAGATCAAGCAACCGCCTTTTTGTCTCAACCCCCGACGAAAATCCCCCTATGGAGCCGTCCGATTCAATGACCCTGTGGCATGGCACGACTACCGGGACAGGATTCTTTGAAAGTGCCCGGCCTACTGCCCTTGTTGCCGCCGGCTTGCCTATCTTTTCAGCGACCCACTTGTAACTCCTTGTCTCTCCGAATGGTATCTTCATGAGTGCGCCCCAGACTTTCCGCTCAAACTCGGTCCCTGTCAGAAATTTCATCTTCTGACTGAATTCACTTTTCGAGCCCTTAAAGTACAATGAAAGTTCTTTAATAAAACTCTTGGTTGCAGTACCCTCTTTAAAAGGAACACCCGCAGGCTTTGCGAAAAAAACCCCGACAAGAGTCTTACCCGAAAACGCCAGGTAGAGTTTACCGACAGGAGATTCATAAATATCATAAGAAATAGAAGATTGGTTCATTGTAATAAAGAGGTTTTCAATTCGTAATTCGTAATTGATAATTCGTAATTAATTTTATGTCTGTACTCTTTTCACTTCAATAACACCATTTATTTTGTTCATTTTTGTCATTGTCTGGTCAAGCTGCTTTTTATCTTTAATATCAAGGATAAAGTTGAAGAGGGCCTGTTTTTCATGGGTTGCCGAAGCATCAAGATGGTTGATGTTCACGTTATTTGTCGAGAGTATTGCGCTCAGCTCAGCAAGCAGTCCCCGCTTATCAACAGTGAGCACCTGCACCTTGACCGCGTACGTTGCTTCTCCGTCGCTGCCCCATTCCACTTCAACAAGACGGTCAACATCTATTGTATGAGTATCAAGTGTAGAACAGTTAATCGAATGTATTGACACTCCCCTGCCCCTCGTAACAAAACCGATCACCTTTTCACCGGGGAGAGGATAGCAGCACTTGGCACGGTGAAACATTATATTATCAACGCCCTTGATCTTTATCCCCTTGCCTTCCTCGGTCTTTTTGGTTTCCTGCTTTACAAGGGAAATTTCTTCTTCAGGTTTTTCGGATTCAGGGAAGAGCTTGTGAATTATCTTGTGTACGGAAATCCTTCCATACCCGATTGCAATAAAAAGGTCTTCATGTGTTTTTATCCTGTATGGTTTTGCTACAGCAAGAATCTCCTTTGACCTTGCAGCTTTCGGACTCAGTTTATATCGTCTCAGGGCCTTTTCAAGAAGTTCCTCACCAAGCACAAGCCCTTTCTTTCTCTCCTCAACCTTCAGCCACTGTTTTATCCTGGCCTTTGCCTTCTGGGTCTTCACAAACTTCAGCCAGTCCCTGCTGGGGGTATGGCCATGTGACGTTATGATCTCAACTGTCTCACCATTCTGGAGACGGTACCTCAGCGGAACTATTCTGCTGTTGACCTTTGCCCCCGTACATTGATGCCCCACTTCAGTGTGTATGTTGTATGCAAAATCGATCGGTGTTGAATCCTGTGAAAGTTCTACTATCTCGCCTTCCGGAGTAAATACATAAACAACACCGGGAAGCATATTGCCTTTTACCGCCTCAAGAAATTCCTTGGCATCAGGAGTGTCTTTCTGGGATTTCACAAGCTCCCTGAGCCATATAAAATATTTTTCATCCAGCCTGCCTCCGCTGTCCTGTTCCTTGTATTTCCAGTGGGCCGCTATACCCTCTTCAGCAATCCGGTCCATTTCGGTAGTTCTTATCTGAAATTCTACCCTTTCTCCGCGCGGCCCTATGATTGTAGAATGAAGGGACTGGTAAAGGTTGGATTTCGGCGCACCGATGAAGTCCTTGAAACGGCCCGGTACAGGTGTCCAGAGCGAATGAATCATTCCCAGTGCAGCATAACAATGCTCCTGCGTGTCCGTGATTATTCTCATGGCTATAACATCATAAACGAGTTCAAAGGGTATTTTCTGTTTCTGCATTTTCTGGTAGATACCATAAAGGTGTTTTACCCTGCCGGACACTTCCCCTGCGGGGATGTCCGCAGCCTTCAGATGTGCCTCAACTATCTTGATCAGTTCATTCAGGTACCCTTCCTGCTCCTCTCTCTTTTTACTTACCTTCCCTACAAGCTGCTTGTATGTTTCGGGGATCAGGAATTTGAAACTCAGATCTTCAAATATGGATTTCAGCCATCCAATACCAAGCCTGTTGGCGAGAGGGGCATATATTTCAAGCGTCTCCCTGGCTATTTTTTCCCGTTTGGACAGAGAGAGGTGCTCAAGGGTCCGCATATTGTGGAGCCTGTCGGCAAATTTAATCAGGATGACCCTCATATCTTCTGCCATGGCAAGGAACATCCTTCTGAAATTCTCGGCCTGTGCGTCTTCACTCGTCCTGAACTCCATCTGGCTCAGCTTTGTCAGGCTCTCAACGAGAAAGGCTATGTCATCTCCAAAGAGTCCCTTTAGGTCCTCAAAGGTCGTATCAGTATCCTCAATAGTGTCATGGAGAAGCCCTGCAGCGATCGTATTGGAGTCCATCCTCATATCACATAAAATTGCAGCAACAGCAAGAGGATGTTCTATGTAAGGGCTTCCCGCCTTCCTCTTCTGCTTCCAGTGCACCTCATTTGAGAAGGCGTACGCCCTCCGTAATAAATCTGCGTTTCCCTCGGGGTTATAAGAAAAAACCCTGTCAATGAGCGCATCTACAGTGTTAATGTCTCTCAGGATAGCCATAATTTTATTATACAACACTACAATCAATTACGAATTATCAATTACAAAAAAACCGCTTGAGTCGCTTGAACCGTTTCAGCCGTTAAACTGTTCAAGCAGTTGAAACTATCTTTCTTTCGTAATTCGTAATTGATAATTCGTAATTAGCTTTTAGGTCTGAATGCCTTGAGGTTGAGTTGAAGGTTTCTGCTGCCTTTCCATTCATTAATATTCGGAACAAAGGCAATATCCAGAGATGAAGATTCCATCTTCTGAAATTTATCAGCCATACTGAAGCCGATCGTATCAAAGCTTATTTTCTCCTGCCTCAGTCTCATCTTAAGGTGGTTAGTCCCGACAACCCTGCGGTCTAGTATCTCAATGCCCTTCGCTCCGAATACAGGCTCCCTGTTGGATTCACCGAAAGGCTCAAGGAGATTAAGCTCATTTACGAGATTAAAACTGACATCCGACAATTTTATCGCAGCAGCTATTTCGAGCGTTGGTACCATGTCCTCCTCTTTGAGACTCCTGTCAACAATACTGTTCATCTTCTCTCTGAATGCATTCATGTTATCAGCTGAAAGCCTCATTCCGGCCGCCTGGCGATGCCCTCCAAAGCCGAGAAGCAACTCCGAACACTCTGAGATGGATTCAAACAGGTGCAGCGGAGGGATACTCCTGGCAGACCCTTTAGCTATAGAGTCTTTTATCGAAAACAGAAACACCGGCCTGAAGAACATATCCACAAGCCGTGAAGCAACGATCCCTATAACACCAGGATGCCAGTCATGAGATGCGAGCACTATGGCACTATCAAGATTGTGGGGGTCTATCATTTCGAGGGCAGATTTAAGAACGTCCCCTTCAATCTTCTTCCTCTTTTTGTTCTGTCCGTCAAGCAGGGCCGCCACAGCACCGGCCCTCTCTTCATCATGAGTTAAAAATAATTCTACAACCTCTCCGGCATCATCAAGCCGGCCAGCCGCATTGATTCTCGGGATCACAGTAAAGGAAAGGCGCCCCGCACGTACATCCCCGCTGATTCCGGTCACCTCTTTCATGGCCTTTACTCCAATCCTGCAGGAAGGGCTGTTAATCTCTTTTAATCCGTAAATCACAAAGACCCTGTTCTCTCCTGTAAGCGGGACAGAATCCGCAATAGTCCCCAACGCAACCAGATCAAGAAGCTTCCTGACTTCTGATTCCTGACTCCTGACTCCTGACTCCTGAAAAAGCGCCTGTGCCAGTTTAAAGGCCACACCGACCCCTGCCAGATATTTATATGGATAGTCCGAATCTTTCCTGTGAGGATCTATAACGGCAACTGCTTCAGGAAGCTTTTCCGGCGGCTCATGATGGTCGGTAATAATTACATCCATACCCTTTGAACGGGCATTTAAAATCTCCTGTTCAGAACTGATACCGCAGTCAGCTGTCACAATAAGACCAGCTCCGGCGTCCATGCCCTTTTGCACGCCCACACTGCTAAGTCCATAGCCCTCGGTAATTCGGTTTGGTATATGATAGCAGGTCTTTAAGCCAAGTCTCCTGAATACTGAAACAAGGAGCGCTGTTGAGGTTATTCCATCTGCATCATAGTCGCCATGCACAAGTACCGTTTCATTCTTATCAACCGCTTCTTTCAGTCTCTTTACCGCCTTATCCATGTCAGGCATAAGAAAGGGATCATGAATGTCCTGAAAAGACGGGTTAAGGAAATTTTTGATGGATTCAGCATCATTCATTCCACGGCTCACAAGCACCTGGGCAAATGCAGGAGATATCGAGGCGCTGGCCGAAAGGTACTGCAGAAATTCAGGATTGGTTTTATTTACTACCCAGTTACGATGCATAATATTTGAAAGGGTTCAAGGGGTCGAGGGTTCGAGGATTCAAGGGACGAAATAATTTACAATTATATTATCACTCGAACCCTTGGATCCTCGAACCCTTGAACCCTGTTTCTATTTTTTAGCAAACGCTTTTTCTTCACCCATCAGAAGCACTATCGGGCTCGCAACAAACATGGACGAGTAAGTCCCGATAGCTATACCCAGCATAATCGCAAGGGCAAAATCATGAATAACTTCGCCACCCAGTAAAAAAAGAGCAAATGCTGCAAAAAAGGTTGTAAGTGAAGTAATGATAGTCCTCGAAAGCACTTCATTCAGACTCTGGTTTACAATTTCTATCGTAGACTTCTTTCCTCTGAACCTGAGATTCTCCCTTATCCTGTCAAAGACAACAACCGAATCGGTAAGGGAATAACCTGCAATCATAAGAAGGGCACTGACAAGGATAAG
Organism: Nitrospirota bacterium; assembly: GCA_039715075.1. Lineage (GTDB taxonomy): Bacteria > Nitrospirota > Thermodesulfovibrionia > UBA6902 > UBA6902 > JBDLIC01. The sequence goes on along the minus strand of JBDLIC010000013.1, from coordinate 7,104 downwards.
ATTAATTTCCCTGCCGGTCATATAGAAAATACCTAAAACAGCGAGCACGTCATGAAAAGTAGCAACAGTTGCCCCAACACTGAACCTGAACTGGAACCTGAATGTTATATATACAAGTATCCCGATTATTGCAGCTAAAATAGCCCACATAGCGTCCTGTCTCAATCTGGCCCCGACCTTCGGCCCTATTTCAGTAGTCGAATCAACTACCAGACTGCTTTCGGAAAATTTCTGGGAAAGAACGGAGATAATCTGTTTCGAAAGGTTACCGAGTGTCTGTTCACTCTTTTTTATTCTTATAAGGACCTTATTTTCTGTAGGCAGGTCCTGCAGGTCAAAGTCGGCAACATCCCCATCAATCAGGGCCTGTCTTATCTCCTGAAGGGGAATGGTCTGATTGAATTTGATCTGGACCGCCGTACCACCGGCAAAGTCAATACCCAGATTGGCTGCTCCTCTTGCAACCTGAATTATTGTTATCAATCCAATAATCAGCAATACTGCAGAAAACGTAAGGGCAATCACCCTCTTGCCCATAAAATCGATTTTTGTACCTTTTATAATTTCTATCATATGCTAAGCCTTTTCACTACACCTCTTGTTGTTATTAAATCAAAAATAGTCTTGGTGCCGACCAGCGCGGTAAAGAGGTTAATAAATACACCCCATCCGAGTGTAACCGCAAAGCCCTTGATAGGACCTGTCCCGAACTGGAAAAGGACCACGGCAGTTATAAGTGTCGTTACATGAGAGTCAAAAATGGTCCAGAAGGCCTTGTCATACCCTGAATCAATAGCAGCCCTCGGGGTCTTTCCTACTCTCAATTCCTCACGTATCCTTTCGAACATAAGCACATTACTGTCAACTGCCATACCGATGGCAAGGATCACCCCGGCAATACCGGGAAGAGTCAGTGTTGCACCGAATGCCGACAGCACTCCGACGAGATACACAATATTAAGTACAAGTGCAAAATCCGCGATCAGGCCGGACATTTTGTAGTATGCGACCATAAACACGATAACGAGGATAGCGCTGATTATTCCAGCCATCATTCCCGCATCGATTGAGTCCTTTCCGAGGGAAGGACCGACAGTCACGTTCTGGAGCATATTCAGAGGGGCTGGAAGAGAACCTGACCTGAGAACAATCGCAAGGTCTCTTGCCTCCTGCATGCTATATGTCCCGCTGATCTGTGCATTGCCTCCTGCAATCGGCTCCCTTATATTCGGGGCAGAGTAAACATTGTCATCAAGTATTATCGCAAGGCGCTTATTTACATTATTGGTAGTAATCTGTTCAAAAAGCTTTGCACCGGTAGAGTTGAATGATATAGAAATATTCGGTTCATTATACCTCTGGTCAATATTGACACGGGCCTGAGTAAGAAATTCACCTGTCATAAGTGATTCCTTTTTCAACAGGTATACCCTCTTCCTCACTTCTTCGGCTTCCTTTTCGACTATTCTCTCAAAGAGTATTTCGTCTCCTTCCGGGATCTGATCGGCAAACTGTTTTATCGTTGCCTCCTCTTCACCCGCAAGAATGGTCCCGGGCATCTGTGCAGCTATCGGGGAATCATCATCAACAAGTTTAAATTCAAGTATGGCCGTCTTCCCAACAAGTTCGATGGCACGTTTCGTATCCTTAACACCCGGCAGCTGGATCACTATTTCATTATCGGACTGTCTGTGTATCGTCGGTTCTGAAACGCCGAACTGGTCAACCCTGTTTCTTATCGTCTCGAGCGCCTGGTCCACGGCAAAGGTCTTTATCTGGTCAATTTCCCGTTCATCAAGTGCGAAGATGACCTTTCCGTCCGAACGGGCTATCTCCTTCAGGTTGGGATAATTCTTATACAACATGTCTGAAGCTTTAATATCTTCAGTAAAAACAGCAATATTACTGCCCTGTTTTTCCGCCTTTGTATTAATCTTTTCTTCCTTGAAAATATTGTTCAGGCTGGCAGTTATCCTTTCAATCGTGATATTCACCGCCTCGTCACCGTCTACCTCGTAGACAAGGTGTACTCCGCCCTGAAGGTCAAGGCCGAGAACAATCCCGTATTTCTGGAGCCACTCCGGCAGCAACGGGTTTAAAGATGTTGATGGAAGAAAATATATAATTGACAGCAGAGTTGCTATTGCTATCAACGAAATGCGAAGAGTAAACTTTTTATGCACCGTGCCCTTGTCCTCCTATCTGAGACCTGCAATATAATTACGGTTAATTTTAATGCGTACATCATCCTTGACCCCGATTTTCAGAGTCAGAGTGTCCCCGTCAATGTCCTCGATCATCCCGTGTATGCCGCCGTTCGTCATGACCTTGTCACCCTTTTTAAGGTCCGCCAGTGTCTGCTTATGTTCCTTGGCCTTCTTGGACTGCGGTCTTATAAGAAGAAAATAAAAAATAACAAAAATCAGTATTAAAGGAAGAAAAGACTGTATCATGGCACCCGCTCCCTGTGCTTCACCTCCGCCTCCGGGAGGAGCGGCCATTGCATGGGCCATATCAGTCAAACCAATTATAATAAAGGCTGAACTTAAAAATACTTTTAAAATACGGACATTACAGTTCTTTACTTGATTTTTAATCCTGCGTAACAGAAATAAATCTTTAATATTCGGTGCCAACATTTTATATCCTCCAAATGAAGCTGGTTTACATTTTAAAATCTTGATACTATAACTTTTCGGGGTTTTTTTAATCAAGAGCTTACATGGTTGGCTATAAAAATAGTTATTATATAAAGGGTTGTCTTAATCCGCCGTTTCATTCAAAAACCGCTTGAATCCGGCAGCGTCAACAAACAAATGTGCCTTTATCCCCAATTTTCTTGCAGCATCAACATTCTCGCTCAGATCATCCACAAATACCGCATCTTTAAAGTCAATTTCAAATTCCCTGCATAGCTTTATATAAAACTCGGGCGACGGCTTCAGCCTGTTAAGCCTGAAGGACAGACCAAACCCGTCAAAATAAGAGAACCACTGATATTTATTATTAAAATACTCATAATGTACGGCATCCGTATTACTCGCTATATATAATCGGTAAGAGCCTGCACATAAGCGGATGTATTCAACCATATCACTGTTTTCCGTAAATATGTCGGCCCATATTTCCTGAAACTGCTCAAATGGTATCTCATTCCCCTGTATAATATGCCTGTAAAATTCTAATGAACTGATGTCCCCCAGATCATGCTTATCTTTTATATCCGCAGAAAAAATCCTCTCTCTCAATTCCTCTTCAGAAATCCCGGACTCCCGCTCAAGCCTTTCAAATGCCCTGTCAAAATCAACACGCAAAAGCACACCGCCAATGTCACACAATATACTCTTCATAAAATATTTTAACAGAAAGGGTTCAAGGGGTCGAGGATTCAAGGGGTCAAGGGGCATAAGCACTAAGTTATTATTGTGGCGGGAGACTGTGGAAGGTTTACTGAAAAAAATGAACATCGAACATCCAACGTCCAACATCGAATTTTGAATGGAAAAAGATGAAGAAACAGGTATTGAATGTTCAGCATTGGATGTTTTTTTTCATTCGACGTTCGACGTTCGATGTTCGATGTTGGACGTTCATCTTTCAAAACAGCTTGCCTCTTATGCCTATACCTTTTTCTTTTTGCTATAATCTCTTTATGAAACTCACAAAAAATGCCTTAAAGCTCCTCAAAACCCGCTACCTCCTCCGGGACGAAAAAGGCAATGTCACAGAAACGCCTGATGAAATGTTTCGAAGAGTTGCACGGACCATCGCTTCCGCTGAACGTATTTATAAAGGGAATCCGGACAAATGGGAGCAGAAATTCTATGATGCCATGAGCAATCTGCTTTTTCTCCCCAACACCCCTACCCTCATAAATGCGGGGAAAGACCTGGGACAACTTGCCGCCTGTTTTGTGCTCCCTGTTGATGATTCCATGAAGAGCATTTTCAATTCCCTCAAGGATGCTGCCCTTATACTGCAGAGCGGAGGCGGTACGGGGTTTTCGTTTTCAAAATTACGGCCAAAATCAGACATTGTGAAATCAACCGGCGGCATTGCCAGCGGCCCGGTTTCTTTCATGAGGATATACAATACTGCAACAGAAGTCATTAAACAGGGCGGCGCCAGAAGAGGCGCCAATATGGGCATCCTGAGGATAGACCATCCCGACATCCTTGAATTCATAAAGATCAAGCGGCACGAAGAAGAGCTGCTGAACTTTAATATCTCAATCGCAATAACCGATGCTTTCATGAGAGCGCTCAGGAAAAATTCAAAATATAACCTCCTGAATCCCCGGAGCAAAAAAAGAGCCGGCCAGTTAAGTGCCAAAAAAGTCTTTAACGAAATAGTCGAAAGCGCATGGGAAACAGGCGATCCTGGGATTATCTTTATTGACAGGATCAACAAAGACAACCCTACTCCGCATATCGGTGAAATCGAGAGCACAAATCCGTGCGGTGAACAGCCTCTTCTGCCCTTTGAGTCATGCGTGCTTGGGTCGATCAATTTATCGAAGGTACTAAAGAACAAAAAACAACCCCCCTTTAATTCCCCCCTTACAAAGGGGGGACACAGGGGGGTTATGGAAGTATCACCCTTCGAAATTAATTGGGAGCTGCTCGGGTACCTGGTTCATCTTTCCGTGCGGTTCCTGGATAATGCTATTGATGCGAATAAGTATCCTGTTCAGGAAATAGAGACAATGAATAAGGGGAACAGGAAGATCGGACTCGGTGTAATGGGATGGGCGGACATGCTTATAAAACTCGGGGTCAGGTATGACTCTCCGGAAGCAGTAACGCTTGCAGAAAAGCTAATGGGTTTTATCCGGAAAAATGCGAGAGCTGCATCCGCTGAACTTGCGAGAGAGCGGGGGGCCTTTCCTAATTTTAATGGCTCAATTTATGATACCCCCGAAATTATTTCAAAGGGAAGATTAAGGAACGCCACAACAACAACTATCGCACCTACTGGTTCCCTTTCGCTGATTGCGGGCTGTTCAAGCGGTATCGAACCTCTTTTTGCAATTGCATACAAGAGACTGGTCCTTGAATCAGAGCTTCATGAAATACACCCCTACTTCATCGAGCTCGCAAAGAAAGGTAAATTCTACAGTCCTGAACTCATCGCTAAAATCAGCAAGACCGGAAACCTTCGAGGTTTAAAAGATGTCCCCCGTGATATAAAAAGGCTGTTCGTGACCTCCCACGAAATATCCCCTGAAGACCACATAAATGTCCAGGCCGCATTTCAGAAATTCACTGACAATGCAGTCTCAAAGACAATCAACATTAAGCACAGGGCAAAGAGGGAAGACATAGCCAGGGCATTCCTGATCTCATATGAAAAAGGCTGCAAGGGTATAACAGTTTTCAGATACGGTTCAAAGCTCGGATCAATGGTTACGAACGGTGAGGTCGATTGATTAAACGATTTCAACCGCCATTGTAGGGGCACCTCTTGCGGGTGCCCTTTTTTACGCGTTTAATCCTTTTTACCATACCCCCTTTTATTTGAATGATCCTTTATCACCAGGAGAAACAAGCCGGGCAGGCGCAGAGGCCTGCCCCTACAAAATTGTGTATAATTGTAATAACGATTCTTAATAACCCTAAGACGTGAGGAAATCATATGCCACAGTACAAAATCAAAATCCTGAATAACATCGCCCGGGAAGGTCTTGAATTATTCGGGTCCAACTACTCCTATAGTGCCGATGAACAGGATCCGGAAGGTATTCTGGTCAGGAGTTCCCAAGTCAACACTGATGACTACTCATCTATTCTGGCTGTGGCCCGGGCAGGTGCCGGGGTCAATAATATTACGGTGGAAAAGGCAACGGAGAGGGGTATCTGTGTGTTTAATACTCCTGGGGCCAATGCGAATGCAGTGGCAGAGCTGGTCTTTATCATGCTGGGGATCAGCGCACGCAATATTCACCTGGCAATAGATTTCTGCGGAAGCCTGGCTGGTTTAAGTGATAATGAAGTTTCAAAACAGGTAGAAGCAAAAAAGTCAGCCTTTCGCGGCTTTGAACTGGCAGGCAAGAGCCTTGGAGTGCTGGGGCTTGGCAAAATCGGTACACTCGTTGCAAACAGCGGCATACAGCGCCATATGAAGGTCACTGGTTTTGATCCCTCCCCTGCCCTCGAAAATATCCATCAACTCTCCACTGAAGTATCACTCGCGAGAAACTGGAGAGAAGTCGTCAGGCAGGCGGATGTTTTAACTCTGCATATGCCTTTTAATGAAAAAATGCGCAATTTTATAAATTCGGATGTCCTGAGGCGGCTGCCGGAGGGAGCTATTCTTGTGAATCACGCACGCGGGCCTTTAGTAGATGACCAGTCTGTTCTTGAAGCCCTGGAATCTGGCCGGCTGGCCTGTTATGTAACCGATTTCCCTACTGCCGTGATGCTCCGCCATCCGAAGATCATCACATCTCCCCATCTAGGTGCCAGCACCGAAGAGTCCGAGGAGCAGTGCTCCTGCATGGCTGTACAGGAAATAAAGGCATATCTTGAATACGGGACGATCACTCACAGTGTTAATTTCCCGACAGTGGAATCTATTCCGTCTGACAATGTTCATACACGTCTGATAATGATCAACCGGGACGTCCCTGGCATGATCGGCTATGCCTCCCAGACAATCGGCAACCACGACATTAATATCTCCAGCTATTTAAATGAGAGTAACGGGACTGTCGGTTACAATATCATCGACCTTGAATCACCAATTTCCGATGATGTAATTCAGGAAATTTCTGCACATAAAGATGTTGTGCGAACGCGCACAATTGTTTTTTAGGGGAACAATGGAAATTGAACTGCAATAAAATTGTAGGGGCATCCCTTGCGGGTGCCCGGCTTGCCCGCCCTGAAATAAGGGCACCCGCAAGGGATGCCCCTACAACATCGTCTTACGAATCAACAACAAACTGCGTCAGTTCCCCGAGCATGTTAACGTAATTTCCCATCTCGTTGTCATACCATCCGTAAATAACAGCCTGGGTCAAGGGTATCCTGACCTCGGTATCTTCAAGGTCTTTTAGTATCTCCTTTTTTATTCCGCTTAATCTGCCTATGTCGAGGGTAACTT
>JBDLIC010000012.1:0-38544 GCA_039715075.1 Nitrospirota bacterium | reverse complement strand
CAGTAGCAAGCATAATATCAAGGCCCCCGCCATAAACCCCTGAACTCAGGCAGAACATCAATAGCAGCAACAAAATGATTTTCCTGTTCATTGACTGGAGTTTTGATGATGAGATGATAGCAGTGACATGATACACTGCCCCTTCATATTCAATCCGTGGTAGTTTCGCCATTTTGTCCCCTAATAATGATTCGTTAGATTATCGGTAATGGAAGTTTGTTTTTCATTCGATGTTGGACGTTCGATGTTAGACGTTCTTCCTTCAAAAATCCGTTACCGCAGTCCTCTTCCCAAAGAAGCCTTCCTTGCAAGAGCGTCAGCGTCTTTGTTCAGTTCTCTTCTGACGTGTGAGATATTACAGCTGTCAAAATCTTTTAAAATATCCTTTGCTTTTTTCCAGAGAGATATCAAATTCTTGTTTTTGACTTTATAAACCCCGCTCATCTGTCTGACGAGCAGTTCGGAATCAAGATATACTTTTATTTTTCTTATTCCGAGTTCCCTTGCTGTTTCGAGGCCCTTTATCAATGCGGAATACTCGGCAACGTTATTGGTGGCTTCGCCTATGTATTCGGATATATCATGCTGCTTATCTGTTCCAAGAATGCCGGCATCTTCATCAGTAAGAGTAATTGAAACGCCTATCCCGGAATGGCCGGGATTACCGCTGGATGCACCGTCGCAGTACATAACCGCATAGCCGGTCTGCTGCATGTTCACTGATGGTGTTTCAAACAGGTTCTGCTGAAGGTTTTTATTTTGGGGATCGTCCGCCATTAAGAGACTGGCGGTGCTTTCTGCGGCTCATTTTCTTCCGGTACAGGCTCTTTAAAGAAAAGGAACCTTTTGCAGTAGAAGCAGGTAAATATTCCTTCGTTCTTTTTTATGTCGTTAAAGAGCTGGGGGGGTATGTTGGTGTTGCAGCCGTAGCAGACTTCGTTCTTTGTCTCTACAACGGCCTTACCGCCGGACCGCTCCAGCAGGTTAATGTACTGCCTGTAGTTTCCTTTTTCAAGCTTATCTATAAATTCATTCCTTCTGGCTTTCTGGGTTTCCATATCTGCATGCAGCTTCTTCTGCTCCTCTCCGATCACTTTTTCCTGCTGCTTATACTCTTCTTCTACTTTTTTGATTTTTATCTCCTCATCCTTCAGTTCAGAGGAAAAGTTCTCGATGCCTTCCATAAGCGCCAGGATTTCGTCTTCAGTCTTATATATGTTTTTCTTAAAACTCTCAATCTCCTTGAGGTGCGCATCATACTCTTTATTCGTTTTGACTTCACCGCTCCTGGACTTCATCTTGTCGATTGTGTCCTGTATCTCGTCAAGTTTGAGGTCTTTTTCTTTTTTCTTTTTTATCAGGGATTCATTTTTTGCCTGGGCTTTCTGAAAAGCTTCTTTTGCTTCTTTGAGGGGGATCTTAAACTGGTCAAGCCTGGCGGGGAGTGATTCAATCTGCTCTGCTATCAAAAGGACGGCGGAATCAACGTCCTGAAGATCAATCAAGAGCTTTAATTGCTCATTCAAATCAGCCTCCGAAAATAATATAAATAGTAGATCATATGCATAATAACTCCTGTCGTGAATCAGAAAACCCATACTTGGTGGGCCCACCAGGACTCGAACCTGGGACCAACCGGTTATGAGCCGGTAGCTCTAGCCAACTGAGCTATGGGCCCTGAATCGTTCAAATACTAACATGACATTCTATGATAAATCAGCAGGAAAAGTAAATAGTTATAGAAAATAGGGTTCATGGTCCAGGGTAAAAAATGCCTCATTTTGGTCGTTCTGCCCCCTGCACCCTGACAACTGCCCCCTTTTTTTAAAGATCCTTCTTCTCAGCAACATGCTTATAGAAATCGCATTTTTTGCAGTTCCCCAGTTTTTGGGCAATGGCGCCGCTTACCCTCTTCCCGCAGAATGTGCCGGCTATGGCCCAGCAAATCCTGCCATAATCAGGATAGGCAGGACATATCCTGGTGGCTGAGCCCTCGGTCTTTTCAACCCCGCATTTAGTAAACTCCCAACAGGGGATCCTGCTGCCGTTCTCCCTGCTCTGGTAAGGGAAAAACATCCTGAAAGTTGTCCCTCTGTCAACATCACTGTCAACAAATATCAGACCATTGTGTTCATCCATTATTTTTTTGCATATGGACAGACCCAGCCCTGTTCCAGCGCCTATCTCTTTTGTAGTATAAAACGGTTCGAATATATAGTTTAGCGCCTTGGGAGGCAGTCCGGGCCCAGTATCACTGACTTCTACCACAACGTAGCGGACCTCATGCATCTGTTCCTCATACGTTTTGATAGTTAATTTACCCCCTGCAGACATGGCGTCTATTGCATTGGATATCAGATTATTGATTGCCTGCCTCACCTGGTCCTTGTCAATAAGTGTTTCAGGAAGAGAATCATCAAGGGTCTGTTCCAGTTCTATCTGCTGGTCACTGCATGTAGTTGCAAACGTCTTCATGGCTTCTCTGATAGTTGTATTTACTGACTGGTATTCCAGGTCATATTTTGCTTCTCTCGAAAATGTCAGCACATCCCTGAGTATCCTCTCAAGCCTGTCCACTTCCGAAACAACGACCTCGGCATACTCTTTCTCCCTCGTCCCTTCTGACAGTTTTTTGTTGAGACGGCGTGCAAAGCCTCCTATGGATGTCAGGGGATTTCTGATTTCATGTGCAACATCAGCGGTCAGCCTGCCAATTGCCGAGAGCTTTTCAACCTGCACAAGTTTTCCATGAACGTTCCTTAATTCAACAATAGTATCTTCCAGGTCCATGTTGAGATTCTCTATCTTTTTCGTGTCGCTTTTCAGTTTCTGGGAAAGCATGCCCAACGGTATTGCCAGCAGAAACAGGAATGCTATCCTTACAAAAAAGTCAGTCCAGTGGATCCCTAATAACTCATAGCCGCAGCTAAGCAGGTACAGTCCGGCAGATACCGCAGCGATCAGGGCACCGGGAACAAGTCCGTAGTAAAATGAATAAAGTGCGGTGATCAGATAAAAGCCGTTAAAGAAAGAGCTTTCAGCCCCGCCAGTTACCCGGACTAGTAATGACGCAAACAGGAGGTCAAACAGGAGGGCAAAGCCGTATATCAGCTTTTTTCTTTGGGGGGCGAGGTAGAGCCATATGTAAATAACTACACTGTATACAGCCAGATATGTAAATATATCACTGATATATCCAAAAGTCTTATCAGAAATATCGGTAAATATAAGCCATCCGATACCACCGCAGAAAATTATAATCCTCAAAAAGATAAACGCAATGTCCGCAATCTCTGCTAAGGCCTTTACCTTTTCCCATTGTGTGTAGAATTTCCCCTGTGATCTTTTTCCTGAGATATGAGAAAGGTCCGGGGCTTCAGGGTTATCATACAGGGCAAGCCTTGCGGCAGGTACCGGGCCGGCTGTCTTTTCCTTAAACAAAGTAAGTCTTTTAATTGTATTACCTCTCGTTCTGAGCCAAGTACTTTACAACTATATATTACATATATACGGTAAGAGACAAAAGATACTTTACAGCCTCCGTGACAGGTCCATCGTACCTGTTATTTATCGACTACTATTATAATGACCTCAAATACTTTAAAAAAGCAAAACAGTTTCATACACATATAAAAGGAAGGGATTCAACATCCCATAAGTGAGCAGTAAAGTTGAAGTTTTATATTATTTTCGTTCATAATAGCTGTCATGAATCCTACTTTCAAAAAGGTCCACGCAGAAATTCAGAGAGGCATGAAGCTCGCCAGATGCAGAAAATGCGGCTGCATGAAAGGCACTCTTGAAAACCTTAATGCATCGCTTCCATTGCTTAAAATGAAAGATGCAAAAGAACTGCTCAAGAATGTAAATGAATGGCAGGAGCAGCTTGAACCGCTTGCATATCCGTGTTTCGGCTGCAAGTACTGCATCCCGCCCGAGGCGATGACCATGCTTACTAAAAAGTATCCTGCACTGGCATCGGCCACACTTTCGAGCTGTGAGATAAAAGTGAGTAATACCTGGCCCCCGGTCGAAGGTGAATATACCGTTCTGGACAGTACCGCTCCCGTAGCAGTTTCCACCCTCGCAAGCGTTAAACTGGAAGAAAAAATTGTAAAGCAGAAACCTGCAGGACTCTGCATTGTCGGGAAAACAGAGACAGAAAATATCGGGATCGACAAGATTATAAAAAACGTTATTTCTAACCCGTCGATACAATTCCTCATCCTTTCAGGTAAAGATACCGAAGGACATCAGAGCGGGAAGACCCTGCTGGCACTATGGAAAAAAGGAGTAGATAAAAATATGCGGGTCATAGGATCAAAGGGAAGAAGGCCGATCCTCAAGAATGTGTCCCTTTCTGACGTAACTAAATTACGCAAACAGATAACAATAGAAGATATGATGGGCTCTGAAAACACCAGAAATATTATCAGGAAAATCAGGGACCTGTCCAAAGATGCAGGGCCTGTAAAGAGTTCTGCCTCATGCGGATGCAGTGATGATTCGTGCGCACCTCAGCCGGTCCAGGCACAGGCAAAGACAACTTTCATCTCAATGCCTGCGCTGAAAACCAAAACAGAGATACCCAGGGTGAAGACCAAAAGAATGAGCAAATCAAAGGTTAAACTCGACAAGGCAGGTTATTTTGTTATTCTTCCTTCAAAGAAAACCTCTGTAATACTGGTTGAACATTACTCATATGACAATAAATTACTCAGAAAAATAGAAGGCAACAACGGACGTGACATATATTTTACGATTATCAACAATAAGTGGGTTACAGAGTTAAGCCACGCCGCTTACCTGGGAAAAGAACTTATAAAAGCTGAACTTTCAATTAAAAAGGGCTTCAAGTTTGTCCAGGACGGGGGTTGATTCATAATATTCCTTAATTTTATTTTCGGGACTTTTTTCTTGCCATGGGAAAAATAACAGCAGTTGCCAATCAAAAAGGGGGGGTCGGAAAAACAACGACCGCTATCAATATAGCAGCTTCCCTGGCTGCGGCCGGAAAGAATGTTCTCCTCATAGATACTGACCCCCAGGGAAATTCGACAAGCGGTTTAGGTATAGACAAAGACAATCTCGACGGCAGCATTTATGATCTGTATACAGAAGCAAAACCTGTTGAGGAACTGATAAAAAAAACGAGCCTGGACCACCTGAACATTATTACATCAAACATAGACCTTATAGGCGCCGAGCTTGAGTTGACCAGTAAGGAAAGCAGGGAGACAATCCTTAAAGATGCCATCGGACCGCTGAAAGACCGGTACGATTACATATTCATCGACTGCCCCCCGTCACTGAGCCTTCTGACACTCAATGCCCTGGTTGCAGCTGACAGCCTGCTTGTTCCGATGCAGTGTGAGTATTACGCACTGGAAGGGATCAGCATGCTCTTAAGGACGTTCGAACTGATTAAGAATTCTTTCAACCCTTTACTCGAAATTGAGGGGATACTACTCACAATGTATGACGGGAGAAACACTCTGGCCAACCAGGTGACGGATGAATTACGAAGACATTTTGGAGATAAAGTCTACAAGACCATCATCCCGAGGAATATAACTCTGGCTGAAGCCCCGAGCCATGGAAAACCCGTTATGCTTTATGACATACGTTCAAAGGGCGCCCAGAGCTACCTGGAACTTGCAAAGGAGATCATAGGACATGAAACCGGCACTAGGTAAAGGCCTTTCCGCCCTGATTCCGAACAAAGGGAGGGAACGGGAAAGCGAAAACAAAACACCCGGAAGCATTCTCGAGATTGACATACAGAGTATAAAGCCCAATAAACATCAGCCGAGAAGAATTTTCAGGGACAACCCGCTGAACGAACTTGTCGCTTCGATAAAAGAAAAAGGCATTATCCAGCCTGTTATTGTTCAGAAAACATCAGACAATTCATATCAGCTTATTGCAGGGGAGAGAAGATGGAGGGCAGCCGGAATTGCAGGGCTGGCGAAGATCCCTGTTATTGTCAGGGAGGCCGCTCCTTCGGAAGTGCTTGAGCTTGCGCTCATAGAGAACATACAAAGAGAGGACCTTAACGCACTTGAAACAGCAGAGGCATTCAACCGGCTGATAAATGATTACAAGCTTACGCATGACGACCTGTCCAGGAAGGTAGGAAAAGACAGGGCCACAGTAACCAACTACTTAAGAATACTGAAGCTCCCGACAGAGATACGGAACTGGATTGCAGAAGGGTCCCTGAGCATCGGGCATGCAAAGGCCCTGCTTCAGGTCGAAAACCAGAGGCAGCAGATAATTATTGCAATGAAAATCGTCAGCAAGGGTCTAAGTGTGCGTGCTGCCGAGGCATTAGCCAAAAAGGACCTTTCCGGCTCCGCACGTTCAAAGGCAGCCAGACCGAAAGACCCGCAGATAGCATCGCTTGAAGAAAAACTCAGGCAGAGCCTCGGGACAAAAGTACGTTTGGTCCATAAATCAAACAAACGGGGGAGACTTGAGATAGATTATTTCTCACTTGAGGAACTCGACAGGCTGCTGGATATATTAATCACATAAAAGCTGTCAGCCATCAGCTATGACAAAATATATATAAATAAGTCATAACCATATGTCATTGTTTTTTTAGAAGCTGAGAGCTGAACGCTGAGAGCTGACAGCTGTTAATCCTCCGTCGGAAGGTTAATACGAAATTCAGTCCCCTCTCCCTCTTTACTCTCAACCTCGATACTCCCGCCATGGGCGATGATAATCTTCTGGACAAGGGCCAGTCCGAACCCGATGCCGGTCTCTTTTGTTGTATAAAAGGGGAGAAATATTTTCTGTTTAATTTCATCCGGAATTCCATAGCCGGTGTCTTTGACATATATATGAGTTTTTTCATCGAGGCGGGCCAGTTTCACTTCCAGTTTTCCTCCATCAGGCATTGCGTCAATCGCGTTAATGAAGAGGTTTGATAGAGCCTGCCTGATTAGTACCTCGTCAGCCATTACATGCAACGGCCCGGACGCATCCATCACTACTCTGATCTTTTCATTGCCTCCTGCCGCAGACTGGACCGCATCCTGTATCATCATGTTAAGGTCTATCTGCTCCTTGCTTAATACAGAAGGTTTTGCAAAGGCAAGGAGCTCGGAGATAATCCTGTCCATATTGCTTATCTCCGTGGAAACGGAGTCCACAGTATTTTTCAGCATTGGATCAACTTTCTTACTCAGGAGTTTTGCATAACCAGCGATAACAGACATTGAGTTTCGCAGTTCATGCGATATCCCGGCAGACATTTCCCCGAGCTGACTGAGCCTTTCTTTAAGCTCAACCTGCGCCTGGAGAGCTCTGATATCGGTCAAATCCGTAAAAATGAAAATCAGGCCCATCTTTTCACCTGCTGCATTTCTTAACTGTGACGAAGTAATGCCCAGCCATATATGCCGGTTCTTATCTGTGATATAAGCATATTCTTCCCTGGAAACAGGCATCGTCTCTGACATTATTGTTATTAGAGGCTCTTTAAAGACATCACTGACCTTTCTGGCAATCGCTTTTTCAGGATCTATATCCAGGACATCACCGGCTGCCTGGTTAATGCTTTTAATCTCCGCTGAATTATCTATGCTGATAACGCCGCTCGGCACACTCTGTAAAATGTTCTCATTATATGCCTCTATGCTGCCGGCCTTTTCCTCGGCAGATGCCTTTAACTGCTCAAGCTCCCTTTCTTTCTCCTTCAGTTTTGCAACCACTTCATGAAATGTATCCACCATAAATCCAACCTGGGACCCCTTCCCTCTCTGCTCTGCCGCTTCCGCTACCTGCCTCTGACCGGCAGCATAAGCCCTGGACAGTATAAGAATTACAACTATAACCAGGATACCTCCGGCACCTATAAAATAATGCGTCCCGTCACTCTCAAACGCAAAGACGAACCACGTTCCCGCTATCAGTCCTGTGATGAGAAAAATAGATACAATGAGTAACCGTTTAAATGTAAAATTCTGCATTGCCTGTCCTTTATAAAATACAAACGGCCATAACCGTTCTTTACTAAAGCCGCTATACCCGGTTGACTGACTGGGAGCAGTTGAATTAATTCATTTGGAGCGATGAGACTCTGAGGGCTTTTACATTTTCAATCTTCCGGGCAACATCACTATATCCGGCATCCTGTGAATATATTTCATCGTAAAGCTCAAGTGCATCATCATAATCTTCTTTTTTCACATAAACATCCGCCAGGTCATATTTAATATCCATGGCTTCATCACTGTCGCCGGACAATCCGGACAAAAGGTCCCTGAATTCATCTATTGCACCCTGGAGATTACCCTGTTCCATACAGCACCGGGCAATCACTCTGCAGCACCTGATTTTTCTTTGCGGGTCCTTTGAAGCAATCCGGAATTCATTTATTGCATCCTCCATTAGTCCCATGTCAATGTACGCAAAACCGAGTTCATAATGGGTCCCGGGGTCCTCTTCAGCATCGCTGTCATCATGAAGATCACTTATAATATTCTCAATATTAGTATCGCTGACCTCCTGCAGCGCACCACCTTCAGGAGTTTGCCCGCCAGCTCCGGGACAGCTTTTATCAATTGACCTCAACACCTCGAGCCGTTCTTCGATCTCACTGTTGCCGGGAGAGATGATCAGAAGTTCTTTATATATTCCGGCGGCTTCATTAATAAAGCCGTAATGTTCATAAAATCCGGCCTCGCTCAGCCTCTTCTCGAATTTAAACTGAGGAGATTCTATTTCTTCATTTCCGGGTGAGTCAGCTGTCTCTTCTCCGGAGGGGGTATCCTCCGTAATAGTTGTCTCTTCCGTTGCCGGCGAAACAAGGACCTCAGGCTCCTCAATCCCGTCGACTTCCTTCTCAGGGATTTCACCGGGATGCAGCAATTCTGTCCCCTCCTCTGAAGTCTCCATCTCTTCGGGTTCCTGGGCGGATTCTGTTATTTCCTCATCAGGCCTTTCCGGCTCAACAGTTTCATCTTTTACAGACCTATTCTGAAGCTCCTCTATGATATCCAGGAATTCACTGTTTTCCGGGTCCATTTCAAGTGCTTCCTGACAGGTCTGAAGCTCACTTTCAGTCTCTCCATATACCCTGAAAAGTTTCGCAGTCTCACTGTATTTGCACAAGGCCCGTTCTGTCTCACCATTACCTCTGTATGCCCTGGCAAACCGCTGCTTGACCTCAACAGATTCAATACTTTCAAACTGTCCAAGCAAATCCAGTGCCTCGGTATACTTATCCTCTGCAATATATTCATCTATTGCTTTATATAAGTTATCCCACGCCTTATCCGGCATACCGGCCCCGATATAAACAGTAGCCAGGATTTTTCTCAACTCGAAACTGGAGGGATATTTCTCAATCAGGTCCAATATAGTCTTGACCGACTCTTCGGTATTTCCTGTCCTGAAGGCCATATCAGAGAAGCGCTGCAATGCATCATTGTCTTCAGGCGCAAAGAAGAGTGCGTCCTTGGCATATTTGAATGCCTCCTCTAAATTACCGGCATCCTCCTCCATTCTACTGAGACCTGTAAGTGATTTGATATACTGCGGATTGATGGATACTGCTTTCAGATATAATGCTTTTGCCCTGTCACCTTCTCCCTTCTCCAGAAACCCTGAGGCTGTTTCCTCATATAATACTGCTGCATTATCAGTAAGGCCCGATTTAACGTACATATCGGAAATCTTTATTTTCAGATTCAGATTATTCGGAGCAAGCTCAAGGGCTTTCCCATAAAACTCTATGGACAGATCATTTCTGTTTTCTTTGGTTTTAAGTTCTGCAGATGCAAGGTAATTTTCGACAGCATTACCCATGAGCCCCTTTTCTGCATTAAGCTCTGCAAGGGCGATTCTTGCATCCACATTCTCAGGCAGCATGTTGATAACCTTCGTAAACATGGCAATGGCCTTCAGGGTAAAACCGTTTCCCCTGAAATATTCAGCCGACTTTATAAAAACACTTGCTGCCTTGTCCTGCTTTTGCAGCTTTAAATACAGGTCACCGACAGTGTTATAGGTTTTGCCGTCAGCACCGTCAACAAGGAGCTTTTCCCACTCAATGATGGCTTTATCAAGCTTCCCTTTACTCGTAAGTTTTTGTGCTGTTTTTGTAATCGCTGCTCTGTCTATGCCTTGTTTGGCCATTATTATAAAAGCGTCCCCTTCCTACAACATGCTCTTAATTGTGCCAACCTTTCCGGCAACGTCCCTGTACCCGGCATCATGCGAATATATTTCATTATACAGTTCAAGTGCAGTGCCGTAATCGCTCTTCTTCTCATAAATATCCGCTAGAGCATACTTGGCCTCCTGGTACTCCTCCTGATCAGCGGAAAGTCCTGACATGAAATTCCTCAGTTCCTCAATAGCATTCTGATGCTCTCCTTTATCCGCTAAACATTCGGCAACCGCCGTAGTACACCTTGTTTTTCTTGAAGGGTCGCTCGACGCGATCCGAAATTCCTTTATTGCTTCATCAGAGAGACCCATCTCCATGTAAGCACAGCCGAGTTCATAATGCGAATTGCTGCCTTCCTGAGACTCCTGCTCCAGACCCTCCGTATTAGCAGTACTGATATTCATGCCATCTTCAAAGGCTTCCACCTGTCGTACCTTTCCAGTGATGTTCACATCTCCGGACGAAGCATGATCAGTTGCCGCTTCATCAGTCGCACTCCGGGCTTCTTCAGACAACTCCCTGTCGTACCTATCTCTTCTCGCAGGATCAGAAAGCATTGTTTGCGCTTCCGTCGCATACGCGGATATTCTGATTAATTTACCCTTAATATCATGCTCAGGAAAATCGAAATGGCGGTCAGGGTGATACTGCTTTGAAATATTATAATAAGCCTTCTGTATCTCATCCGCGCTTGCCTTAGCATCAACGCCAAGGAATAAATAGTACTCCGAAGACTCACATTGATCATATAGATCTTCCATTTTCCCCAGGAATTCAGCAGGAGATTCATCTGCCTTTTCTTCCATAACATCGCCAGCCGACACCATGGAAGGGGCCTCGCCTTTTTCCTTTGTCGCAACAATGCCTACCCTGAAGAAGGAGGCAATTGTCTTAAGTGTCTCAAAATCAGTTATAGGAGAAAGTGTCAAAATATCCTTTAAGTGGTGCTTCCCGTCAATTAGTGAAAGTATCTCCATGTCCGTATGCTCGAGCGTGATAGACTGGAAGATGTTCATGGGATGCTGAGACACGTCCAGAACAGCCTCGGGAGACGGACACATCTGTTTCACATAAACAAAACTCTCAATCCTCTTGATGCCCCTGTATATAATGTTTGCAGCGCTGATAATGAGTGTGATGAGATTGTCGGCATTAGGAGATCCCTCTCTGAATTCAAATGCACCCTCTTCCAGGGTAAAGAGACTGAGGATTATTTCATTAACCTGACGCTGTACTGCCTGGTAGAGTTCATGTGGTGTCATGCATGACATTTCGACCAGGATTCTTCCCAGCTTATCTCCTGTCTCAACCAGTCGTTTGGAGGCCTCGTTAAATTGCCTGACGGTTATCCTTCCTTCCCTCAGAAGCATTTCACCCAGGCGGTCATCCTCAAAACTTGATTCAGCAAAGACCATATCACCATTTCTGATATAGATCTGCTTGACAACCGATTCACTCACTATTTCGAGGACACCTGTTTTTGTCCCCCTCTGTATACCGATGAGCAGATCAGGCAGCTTATAATTCTTCAGGTTGCCCTTCAGATTACCGACTCTCTCGAACTCGACCCTTATGTTTTCGCCCGCTTCACGTGCCCATGCAACCTTCGCACGCATTTCCATGGCATCACTGAGTGTCCTGATATCTGCCAGACTGCCTTTCTTAAAGAGGGGCGCATTTTCAACTACAACCACCAACCCGTCCGAGCTGTCCACAACAAAGCCGTTATATACTGTACCGTCTATTCTGATTTCACAGGCAGAGCGCCCGTTGTATCTTGCAAAATCTCGTCTATCGTCCATGTTCCACCCGTATCATTAAAATGTTCATTCAACTGATTTCAATAAGCATAAAACCAGCTTTATGTATTATGAGTTTTGTCTTAAATCCCCATCAACCACGTTCAAACAAATATCATCAAGAGATGATATCTATATAGAACGGTGATAACTGAAAAAAACTTTATAAAATATTTCATTTTTTTTATTTCTAGGTGAACTAATTTTTCACTAACCAAAAACTCCGAACCAAAAACTAAAGTAATCAGAGTATTCGTCCGAAGAATAGCGTGGATGCTTTAATAGAAATACTTTTATAAAAACCGCCTTTGGGAGGGGAGATGCAAAAAAAACAATCGATTCTTGTTATAGACGATTCTCAAACCGTGAGAAGACTTGCTGAATTAGTGCTTTCAGAAGAAGGTTATGAAGTCATTATGGCAAATGACGGAGATAAAGGGCTCACGATTGCAAAGGAAAAAATACCTTCGCTCATAATCGTAGACTTTATCATGCCTAAAATGAACGGGTTCCAGTTCTGCAAAAACATCAGGTCAGATGAAAGCCTGAATGAAATTCCGATCGTTCTTATAACATCAAAGGGGGAAGATGTTGGAAAAGGCTTTGATGAAAAATTCGGAATCGTCCAATATCTGAAAAAGCCTTTTGAGACCGAGACCCTGATAAAAACAGTAGAGGAAGCCCTGGCAGGCAGTGTGCAAGCCCCGCAGGCTACTATCGAAGAAGCAGCCGAAGACAGAGTTCCGGAGTATGCCGCCGTTGAGGCAGAGACACCTGCACAGATGCCCGGGCCAAAAACCACACTTCCGACTGAAACGCCCTTTATCGAAATCACTCCCGATAAACCGGCAGAAACAGGTGAGCAGACTGAAGAGACTATCCTCCCTGATAATTCATTTGTAGACATTCAAAGTGCAGAAGATAATACTCAGGATAAAACTTGCCAGGAACCCTCATCATCTGAAAATCCCGGGACTACTGAAACCTCCCGGTCAGCAGCGGACGAGCCGGTCGCCCCGGTATATGCAGTTTTACAGGAAAATATCAAGAGTGAATTCAGACATTACTTTGGACAGGAGCTTACAGTACTGCTTAAAAGCGCAATGGTACAGTCATTAAAGGAGACCGACCTTGTTAAGTCTTCAAGACGCATCCTCTCCGGTGAAGTAATGTACATACCCATCAATGATGTTATGCAGTATATAAGCATCTCCGGAATTTCCGGAAAACTTTCTGTTCTGACCGATGCTTTTAATTCCGAGGTATACCTTGAAAAGGGTCAGATCGCCTATGCTTCCATCAGCAGGCACGATCACAGGGCATGCCTTGAAGATCTCATATTGAAGGATGGCCACCCGCAGAAAGATGAAATACTCTCAGTGTTTTCCGAAGCAAGAGGCAGCAGTCTCAGGGCCGGAGACATTCTTCTTAAAAGAGGACTCATAAACGCTGAGGAATTAACGGACCATTATAGTCGTCTGTCCGAAGATGCTGTAAAAGAAACCGTTTCCGCGACATCAGGTTATTTTTATATTGAAGATGTGCCTTTGCCGTGTGAAATACAGGATACAAAAGTGAACATACCCGCCTGCGGTATAAAGGAGTGACTATTTGCTGTTTCATCAGACAAAACAGAGGGAAGGATATATTGTTTAAAACTACTAATAAACTGATAAAGGTGATATCAAAAAGGAGGTAGCATAACATGGTAAAAATATTAGTTGCAGACGACAGTGATACTGACAAGAGGTTTATACTGGATTCATTCAGGGACACTGACTTTGACCTGATAACAGCATCTGACGGAGAAGAGGCAGAGCAGAAAGCTAAAATAGGGAATTTTGACCTTATCATACTCGACGTTATAATGCCCAAAAAGAACGGTTTCCAGGTATGCAGGTCATTAAAGCAGGATGAGGCCCTCAAGAGCGTTCCTATCATTCTTCTCACCTCAAAATCCCAGGAGAGTGATAAGTTCTGGGGAGAAAAACAGGGTGCGGATGAATACATGACAAAGCCTTTTAAGCAGACTGACCTTATGCGTACTGTCAAGAAATATGTAGGCGGTTAAACGGGTCCTTACTGGGGATAACTCCGGGGAACAGTATTAAATAAAGCAGTAAAAGAAAGGGATAGGGATGAACAACCAGGAACAAAAACACGAGATTAGCGTCCAGCCCAAAAAGTACGGCAACGCGGCATTAAATGCATGTACTTTCAGAGTAGGAGATCAGACGTTTTCGATCCCCCTGCAATATGTGAAGGAGATAACAGAAGTTCCGGAAATTTTTCCTCTTCCTCTGACACCTCCGTACGTGGACGGGGTGGTCCACCTCAGGGGCTATGCAATCCCGGTCATAAATATCGGCAAAATAAAAAACATTACCGAAGAGCAGAAAAAAGTTAAACAGTTGATAGTCCTTGATCTTGGAAAGGAGAAGTTCGGTATTTCCGTCAATGAGATGCCGGACCTCAACGCAGAGTTTTCAGGGGAAATGATTAACGTTAAAAATTTTTATGAAACATACAGGGTGGCATCATGATTACAAAAGAACTTTTAGAATTTTTCCTTACAGAAGCAGAAGAGCATATCAGTAATCTCGAAAAGGGTTTCCTTGATCTGGAGCAGAACCCTTCCGACACCACGGACATACATGAACTCTTCAGGACAGCCCATACATTGAAGGGTGCTGCTGCTTTAGTCAAACTCAACACTCTGAGCGGAATTGCCCATATAATGGAAGATGTTCTCGAGTCAGTGAGGGACCAGCAGTTTTCCATTACTAAAGAAACTTTTGACTGGCTGCTCCACTGCCTTGACTCCATTAAATATCTGGTTTCAGAAACCGTCAACAAAAGGCCTGAAAAAACAGAGCTTCTTGATGAAATATCCAATGCCCTTCCAGCTACGGCCAGGGATGCAATTAATAACCATGCTAGGAATGCAAAAAATATCATTTCAGAACAAGCCATTGATCTGGATTCTTATGAAGAAGATGCAAAAACAGATGCTGTAGCAGGTGAAGAGCCGGCCGCTGCAGAAGAGAGTACAGCTGAAAAAGAGGTCATTCCGGAAGAAGCAGCCCATCAACAGGAGGCTGAGCCGGTCCATAAACATGCACCTGAGGCACATAAAACTCTTCCGGCCCAGAGTGAAGGTCTGGAGACAATGTCAACATTTGTAAAGGTACACGTAGACAACCTGGACAAAATAATGGGGCTTGTAGGTGAACTTACGATCCTGAAAAATTTTTATACAGCAGAAACAGACGGTGTAAGCCATTTAAGAAATGAACTTGAGTACACATGCAGAAGACTTGTTAAGGAAATAGACGACTTTGACAGCAGGTACGCCCAGTCAGCTCCGGAGAAAATGTCTTACGTGGATTCACTTCTGGAGGATTTCAACGAGCTTGAATTCGACAGGTATGACGGCATTAATCTGTTTGCAAACAACATCAAAGAGATCATGAGCGATGTAAATGTTGCGGTAAAGAGTATCGCCGCTTTTTTTGACCAGTTCTCAGGACATACAAGGCAGCTGGACAAACTCAACATGGAATTCCGTGACATAATTTCCGAATCAAGAATGATGGAGACCGGAAAGTTGTTCCGCAGGTTTACGCGTATTGTCAGAGACCTGAGCAAGGAGTCGGGCAAGCAGGTCAACTTCATGGTTAAGGGAGGCGACACAAGAATTGACAGGATACTTTATGAACGTCTCTTTACACCTCTTATGCATATGGTACGCAATGCCTTTTCACACGGCATAGAATCACCTGAAGACCGGCTTTCAAGCGGGAAACCTGAAGAAGGGAATATTATACTTTCCGCAAGAAGAGACGGCAACTCAGTAATCATCGACATATATGATGATGGAAAAGGTATAAACCTTCAGCAGGTCTACCGGAAGGCAGCAATGATGGGACTGATAAAGGACGGGGAGAATGTCCCGGAAGCCAGTCTTCTTAACATACTTTTCACTCCCGGTTTTTCAACAAACGAAGAAACTGACATGACTTCAGGCAGGGGAATAGGACTGGATGCAGGCAGGCAGATTATTTCCGAAA
This sequence comes from Nitrospirota bacterium, assembly GCA_039715075.1. Lineage (GTDB taxonomy): Bacteria > Nitrospirota > Thermodesulfovibrionia > UBA6902 > UBA6902 > JBDLIC01. Next base: position 22,492 of record JBDLIC010000012.1, on the reverse strand, counting down.
TAAACGGGACCATAAACATAGCTTCAGAAGAAGGAAAGGGAACAACTTTCAGAATCACTCTCCCGCTTACACTGATTGTCGTTAACACAGTAAAATTCAAAGCAGGCGGACTCGACTTCGCCATCCCTTCAAGCCTTATCCAGGAGCTGACGGACGTTGATGCAGCAGAATTTGAAAACAGGAATGATTCACTCACTTTAAGAGAGCGGGAAATCCCATTAAAGGACCTTTCCGAACTTCTTAAACTGAAACCGGCAAGGGCCGCAGGTACAAGGGTGCCTGTGATTATATTCAACTTTTTGTCCGGCAGGGAAACCGCCCTCGCAATAGATGAAGTCACCGGACAGGAAGATACTGTCATAAAACCATTGGGAGGTTTCCTGGAAGGGCTCAAACACTATTCCGGTTTAAGTGTTTCTGCAGATGCCAGGTTTGCACCTGTTATAAACCCAGTAGGACTGTTCGAGACCCGGACTGAAGATTCCGACACTGTGCAGGCACAGGAAGAAAAAGAAACTAAAAACAATATCCTTGTTGTCGATGATTCACTGAGCGTCCGCAAATTTGCAAGCATAATTCTCGAACAGAACGGCTACAATGTCTTAAACGCGCCTAATGGACTCGAAGCTCTCAAGATACTTGATGAAAACAGCGTTGACCTTATCCTGACAGACCTCGAGATGCCGGTCATGCACGGTTATGAACTTTTGAGAGAATTAAAAAGACGTGGACTGTCAGAAGTTATTCCTGCAATAGTATTGTCATCAAGGAGCAATGAAAAACATAAGGAAAAGGCCAGCCTTCTCGGGGCAAAAGATTATATCGTTAAACCATTTGAAGAGTCTTCTCTGATAAAGACGATCAGGAAATATCTCAAAATCAGCATTGTCATACCGGCTGAATGACCTGATTTATGCCAACTCACTAAAAGAAAGCTGTGAAAAGATGGGTCAAACCTTTTAAGGTTTTGGCCCATTTTTCTTCCTTAACAGATTTTTTTCATTATTATTGCTCCTTTGGCAGGTAAAAAGAAGTGTTTTCTATTAATTTTTATTTTGTTTTTAAGTTTACAGATTATCTATACTGTTGCAATAATTTTGTCTGTTTTAAAAAAGCTGATGTAATGTGCAGTCCTAAAATATTTTCTTTAGTGAGGATTTGCGGTTGAAACTTGAACATTAACAGATCTTATATTTTAGCAGATGGAAAATGCGTAGTACACATATTACTAAATGATTTTCGTGGTACAAAAATTTGAGGATTATTGATTGAAGTCTTCATTTTTTGATAAGCTGAATCGATATGAACAGTGTAGACTAAAATCCGCACTTTTCAAATTTCAAGATGTCTTTTATTAGAGAGAAATTGAACGGTTTATTTATAAACCCGTGAAATCACCAAACCTGTCCGGTTAATCACCAGATCTCAACTAACTGACCAATCATAAAAAAACGCCATACAATTAAACTTCCCATTTTTAAAAGAAATATTTCTGATCGATAATTCTGGCATACTCCTTGCGTGCTTAATTTTATTTAATAAATAAGCATTTCATTAGAGATATTTGTTTTGTTTATTATTGCTGGGAAATCAAATTACAAGAAAAAAAAGAGATCAGAAGAAAATGAGAAAACTTTATATAGTGCTGATAACGTTTTTTACATTTCTGATAATTTACAGGTTATTCAAGGCAGTGCAGAGATCGATGGTAATAATATATTAGAGTAGTATTGCTTTATAGGGGCTCTCATAAATGAGTGCCCCCCGACCCCCCAAACCGCTAAGAAAGGAGGATCTTTATATAATTATATCAATCTACTTGAGACGTAGTCAACAACAAACGCTTCCTGCCTGATTAATAACTTGATAGCTTCTATATCAGGACTCGGGTAGTGCAAGGGTTCTTACCTTGAGAGTACCTTTATTTTTAGAGAAAGGAGGTATCCAGAAAAATGCAAAGGAAAGTTTGGAGTTTAATCGCGGCATTAGCCTCTACCATAACATTTGTTGTAGTAAGCTTTGCTGATGTCCCGCCACCACCTGTCAATCAGATTGTTGGTATCCCGGATACAAGTTTTAACAATCTGGCGGAGGCTGATTGCCGTTACTGCCACGAAGACCCGAACATTGTCGATGATGCATTTATCCCCGACAGGCACCATCTCCTGGTGAGTACACCAGTGCCCTCCGGAACCTGCGCAGTTAGTGGTAATACGTGCGAGAGGAACGATGATTGTCCATTATTCGATGCTGCAGCAGGTGATATCGATGATTTCTGTTCTGTTCACACAGACAGGCCCTACCCGGACGGTGACACTTCAGGAAACTATGACTGTTTTTCCTGTCACAACCTGATCTGGGACCCTGTCACCATGACTTCCCAGTTTGAGACATTCAGGGACTGCACGTTCTGTCACATACAGGATCCACTTGCTCCAACAACACATCACAGGACTGTGGAAGCCCAGAATGATAACTGTAAGGCCTGTCACGGCCCGATTGATAATCCGGGTGATGGCCATTATATACCGACGTATCAGCCTTCACTGGTTACACCATGTCCGTCCTACAACTCCTGTTCTGCTGTGCCTTACAAGGATGTTAACGACCTCCCGCCCGGTGACCCGGACGCAACCGGTGGTTTTTGTAATTTCTGTCACGATGAGGATTTAGCCGGTGTTACAGATCCTGCATTTATAGGTGTCTTCGGACCGGTTGTCCCTGTTGTAACAAATGCCGCAACACATCACAGCACCGGGCTCGTTCCATTTGCCGGGAGTGATATTTCAAGCGGGGGCTGCCTGAAGTGTCACGATGTCCTTGCCCCGGCGGAGATCAGGAGATGTGAGTCATGCCACGGCATTAACTCACTCCACAACATCCAGGTGGATTCACCTGCTGCGGGTAATGCAGGCACGATCGAACCAGGTGCAGAAGATGCGTATTGGGGCCACATCGGTAACAACAGTGATTGCACCGGCTGCCATGGTTTCGTAACAGCATCAATGGCACCAGGCACAGGCCCGGTCATTCCGGATGTCGGTCTCCTGAGTGCTTACAGCATTACAGCCGGAACCGACACAAGTATCATTGTAAGCGGTTCTGCCTTTACGAACGGTATCATGGGTAACCTGGTGACTTCCAGCATTGAGCTGACTGCTGCTGATGGCAGTAAAGTGACTCTGACACCGGATGCTATCAGTGTAAATACGATGGTAGTGACCATTCCTGGCACTTTGGCTCCGGGTAATTATGCCGTACGGGCAGTCAAGGGACCCAACAGCAGTAATGCAACCGGACTTGCGATTATTCCGGATGTAGAGATAACTGACGTTAATTGTGACAAGAAAAAGGGCATGCTCACTATTACCGGTTCCGGATTTGGTACGAAACCGGAAGGTACTGATGCTGACATCAGTGTTGAGGTAAACGGCCGGACAGTTGACATTATCTCATGGGCAGATACCAGGATTAATGTCTCTGTCTCCACGTGTCCCCCAAAAGCTACTTTAACTGTCAATGCTCTATATGGATCGGCTGCGAGCGGCGTCCGTAAACCTAACAAGCCATGCAAGGGCAAAGGCTGTAATAAATAAGCCCTTGCATTGTTGAATTATATGGGTGAAAGGAGATGTACCTACGGTACAACTCCTTCACGAATTTTAAATAGAGAGGGGGGGGATCATACAAAAAATACCTCTCGATAAGAAAGGAGGTTATTAACAGATTCATTAATAAAAATGGGGAAGGGCTCTCATAAAGAGAACCCAATAACCCCAAAACCCCCAAACCGTGAAGAAAGGAGGTAATTTAAAAGTATCAAATATTCAAATTCAAAGTCAACAAATTTTTAACTAAAAACAATTAACTTAAGAGGTGAAACAAAATGAATTTAAACAACAAATGGCTATTTTTAGCTGTCCTGATCGCGTTGACGGCCCTCTTTCCTCTGTCATCGGGGGCAGCCATTGATGGCGGCTATGAAGGCACAGCGTTCTGCCTTGGCTGTCATGATGGATCAGCCGCCTCTGACAAGACGAGCTTTATCGAGTCAGGCCATGCTTATAAGTTTAGACAGACAAACGGCGCTGACTGTTCGGCAGGCGCGTGCGATGCAATTTCAAACATCCTGCCGACACCGGCTATAGCGACCCTTGATACTATATCAACAACAGGCGTCATAGATCTTACCATCGGTCTTACCGATATCGTTGCTCCCATAGGCGATATCGACTGGAAAGATATCGATGCGGTAATCGGCGGCTGGGGCTGGAAGTCAAGGTATGTTGCTTTAGATACGGGCGGCCTTCTTGGTGGAAATGCCCCATCGGATGAAACCGGTCTTGTATGGACCGGTTCCGCTGTTCAGTGGAACGTATTGCAAGGCACCTGGGGCGGCTACCACGCCGGCGAGAACAAGGTTTATAACTGTTCCCGTTGCCACAACACCAACGGCACCAGGGACCTTACACAGAGCCGTACCGAGCTTGCTGGTATCGGCGCTTACGGCAGCATTCATACCTATGATGGTGTGCAGTGCGAAGGCTGCCATGCAAATTCAGTCCGCGTGGAGAACGGCGCTAACAGCTCCAATGCCACGCTCCATGGCGTGAACCCATTAGCCAATCCAATGGGCGTAGCTGACGGCGGCGGTGCGGCCATGTGCGGACGTTGCCATAACCGTGACTCTGGTGACGAACCTGATTTAAGCGGTGCGGCCACAAAAGGCGGCTATATAAGGCATCACGAGCAGTATGACGAGATGGTCGGAGCAGGAGGCACAGGCGTCCACGCTTCCTTGGGTTGCACCGACTGCCATGACCCGCACATACGTACCCATAAGGTTCCTGCGGCAACTGCAACTGCCCTCGGCATTACTGATAATGCTCTGTCCGCTGAAGCAAGGGGAGCTGTAGTCTCCTGTGAATCCTGTCACCCAGGACACACCACAGGACAGCACACCGGCGTACAGTGCATAGACTGCCACATGGCAGAAGCCACAAAATCAGCAACTGCCGTAACAGGCGTTATTGGTAAAAAGGGAGATGTAAAAACACACATCTTCAAAATAAATCCGGATGAACTGGCAACAGATACAGCGGCGTCAAACCCGGCTGAAGGGTATCTGTCACTTAACTACGCATGCGCCAAGTGTCATGACTCAAGCATGCCTGCCGACTATTCCGGTATCGAACTAACCATAGCTGAGCTTGCTGCGGCTGCAAATGACTACCACACACCTCCGGTTAACCAGAACCTGGGTTTTTTTGACACAGAGTTAGGTGACCTGTTGGAGGCTGACTGCCGGGTCTGCCATAGCGCGACTCCACCTCCTGGAATCCCTGTAGACCCCACGTATAATCCCGACCGGCACCATCTGACCGTAGACACAGCAATACCTGTGGGAGAATGTGCGGATGAAGGGATTCCATGCCAGGTTGACGCGGATTGTACTCTGCCGAATGACTATTGCATTAGTGACAGTCAGGCCCCTAATGCAACGCTCACATCTCCGGCAAGCGGTAACTATGAATGTCTGACCTGCCACACGCTGGTCTGGGACCCTGTTACCATGACTTCCCAGTTCTCGCCTTTCAGGGACTGCCAGCTCTGTCATATTACGGAATTCCAGCCCGATCACCCCGACCGTGCACAGGAACCGAATACTCACCATAGGACTGTAGAGGCAACGGGCGGCGATTGCGTACACTGCCACGGCAACCTGGTTGATGGCCTCACTGATGGCCATACCATCCCGACCTACCAGCCGAGCCTGGTCACACCATGGCCGAGCGGAAAGCCTAACGGCGGAGATGCGAATGCCCGCGGTACACTGGAAGGTAACTGTAACTACTGTCATGACAGCTCGACAACTGATTCCTGTGATGAAGTAGCCGGCACATGTGTTGATTCAGGGAATCCCTGCGCGATTAACGCAGACTGTAACGGTCCGATAATCACCAACCACGATACGCATCACTTTACCGGACTGCCCGGTGTTGTGATCGGTCCGGGCACTGAAGAGGCATGTCTCTGGTGCCATCAGCCCCTTTTCCCGGGTGCTGACATTGGTGTTCCTAAATACGATGGCTATGATATCCGAAGCTGTGAGAACTGCCACGGCATCAGCTCACTGCACAACATCCAGGTTGATTCTCAAGGTGATGGGTCGATCGATCCTGGCTCAGAGATTGCTCGCTGGGGCCACATCGGCAACAATGCTGACTGCAACGGCTGCCACGGCTTCACAGCTGCTACTGCGCCGGAGTCAGGACCGGTAATCCCGGACATCGCAAGCGTGGACGATCTCACCATGACGGCCGGCACTGACACTACCATCACGCTCACTGGTTCGGCATTCACCAACACAGTAATGGGTGGTGCGCTGACACTGACAAGTAATGTCGAACTGAGCGCGTCAGATGACTCTACAACCACCCTTACACCGGATTCAATCACTGAGTATGAGATAGTGGTAACACTTCCGGGCTCGCTGGCTGCTGGCAACTACGACCTTAGAGCGGTCAAGGGACCGAAGAAGAGTAACCCGGTTGTTGTCTCTGTAACACCGGAAGTAGTTATGACTGATTCCAGCTGTAATAGGAAGAAGGGAGTACTCACTATAACCGGCTCCGGTTTCGGTCAGAAGGTTGAAGGTACCGATGACTATATTAGTGTTGATGTAGGCGGCCAGACCGCTGACATCATCTCCTGGTCAGACACCGAGATCAGGGCATCAGTATCCAGCTGTAAGAATGCTGACGTTACTGTCAACGCGCTGTATGGTTCAGCAACTGATAGTGGCAGCGGCGGCGGAAAGCCTGACAAGCCTTGCAAGGGCAAAAAGTGCTCTAATTAGGCTTTCACGTTTTCAGCAGTATGAATTCCATGCCGCTGAGTAGATAGGGTAAGGGGTCGTAATGACCCTTTACCCCTATTAATAATATCAAACGGACTATTCTAAATTTTTAATATTATTTAAAAGTCAAGAAAAGACTGTTAGAGGGAGGAAAAGAGATAATGAACACAGGCAATCGTAAATTGTTAACCTTCCTCGTGTTCATGATAGTCATATTAGCGACATATGTTTTTTTAACTCCGGTTGCTGAATGCGAAGCACAGCCGCCGGTGAGACAGAATCTTGGTTTCCCCGACAGTTCAATTGCCGACCTTACAGAGGAAGACTGCCGATTCTGCCACGAAGACCCGAACATTGTCGATGATTCGAATATTCCCGACAGGCACCACCTTTTGCTTGGAACACCTGTACCGAATCCCACGATAAGGCCGTTCCCTGACGGAGACACAGACGGAAACTATGACTGTTTCTCCTGTCACAACCTTATCTGGGACCCTGTTACCATGACTTCTCAATTCGAGACATTCAGGGACTGCCTCTTCTGTCATAATACGGGTTCACCGCATCACGGAACCGCTGAGGCACAGGCCCAGAACTGCGATGCCTGTCACGGCCCGGTTGATAATCCCTTTGATGGTCATTTCATCGCGGATTATCCCCCGTCATTTGTTACGCCCACGCAAAGCGGCGGTACCGGACTGCCGCTCAACAGCAGGGGTATCGGTGCCGGAGGTTGTGACTACTGCCATGACAGCGGTTTAACGATAGAAGGGATTATTGCGGATACCAATGAGAACCTCCACCACAATACAGGGCTGTATAGCGAGAGCCCGCCGGTTTGTGCCTGGTGCCACGATTTCGGGCTGCCCTTCGAAGAACAGATCCGTGTCTGCGAGAGATGCCACGGTATCAATTCCTTGCACAACATACAGGTAGATTCTGATGCAACAGGGCTAGTGGATACTACCGGTGACGGTATCGGTGATACGGAAAATGCCGGTAACATAATACCGAACATGGAAAACCAGTTCTGGGGTCATATCGGAAACAACGATGACTGCTGGGGCTGCCACGGTTTCTCATTCTCTTCTGCACCGGAGAGCGGTCCGATTATTCCTAATGTAAGCGGCCTGAGTGCATACAGCATTCCTGCCGGAACTGACACCAGTATTACCATAACCGGTGCTGCCTTTACGAATACGGATCAGGCCCCGGAAGGTCCGGTTACCCTGAATTCTGAAGTTGTTCTGACAGCTGCTGACGGTACAACCACGATAATTACGCCAGACTCTGTCAGTGAATCGATCATGGATGTAACCATCCCCGGTACACTGGCTGCCGGCAACTACACCCTGCGCGCGGTCAAGGCGAGCAACGACAGTAATGCTGTCAACATAGCAGTGATTCCTCCTGTGTCGATTGCCGATGAAACCTGTAACAGGAAGAAGGGTGTACTCACGATAAACGGCTCCGGCTTCAGCAACAAGCCTGAAGGCACTGAGGCGGATATAAATGTAGAAGTGAACGGGCAGGCAATTGACATCATCTCCTGGACAGATACCCGGATTAAGGCATCAGTATCCAGCTGCCCGGGGAACGCCACTGTTACGGTCAATGCCCTGTTCGGTTCCGCTGCAAGCAGCGGAGGCGGTAAGCCGCCCAAACCATGCAAAGGCAAAAAGTGTTAACTTGTTTTGGAGAAGGGGAATTGCAAAATGCAATTCCCCTTTCTGATTTCTTTAAAGAAGTATAGGTCTGCATAAGATATAAATAAAAAATGATAATGAAGAAATGAATTTATATAGTTTATTACATTTGTGAGATCCACTTTATTTATAAAGGAAAAGAAAAGATATTATGGGACAGATTAAATTACTTAAAATTCTTTTGCTGGCTTGTACACTCATTTTTACAGCATCGGCAGGTTATGCAGCACAGTACGGAGAAAGCGTCGGCCCTGATGACCTCGCAGACTCGCGTACTTTGCCGGGTCCGGACAATTATGACTCCTCGGTCTTTCCTTCAACTGTTCAGGGTAACTCCACTGGAGGACTGGACGGCTCATGGGCAGGTAGTGACTTTACGATTTCCTGGCTCATTGAGTACGACCCTGACACAGACTACTGGACGTATACATATACCCTTGCCGGCTCGATGACGCCTTCAGCCTTTATTTTAGAGTTTATGGACACGGGTAGTATAAACAATGATGCAAATTCCATCTGGGATCTCGTCATTAACGGCAATTCAGCCGAAGTTGGCGGGGCCAAAGACGAGTTTGGCACATGGAATGATAACGGCGGAATCGATCTCACTAATCCCATATACGGACATAAGTTAGAAGTTACAGGCGGAAGTCCTGCTTCTACAACAATTCAATTCACAACATCCCGCGCCCCGGTGTGGGGGAATTTTCATACAATGGGAGCGACATCCAACAATGCCTACAACATTGGGCTAAGCACTCCTTTCAGTACCGACCCTCTTTACTTTATCGCGCGACCAGGTAGTCCGCCTGCCTGTCCGGACATTGACGGTGACGGGTACGTTGTCTGCAATGCAACCTGTGATCCGGGGGCCCTGTTGTGTGGAGACTGCAATGAGGATGATCCCTCAATAAACCCGGGTGCTCCTGAAATTTGCAGTGACAGAAAAGACAACGACTGTGATGACAAGAGGGACAGAGGAGACCCTCAGGGGTGTATCAGTTGTACGCCGACCGGTATGCCGGAGGACATCTGCGACGGTGTTGATGATGACTGTGACGGGCTGATAGATGAAGACTATGCCGTAACTCCAACCACCTGCGGTCAGGGTGAATGCGCAAGCAACACCGGACAGCTCGAATGTCAGGGTGGCAGCGAGGTTGACACATGTAATCCGTTGGCCGGTGCGGCAGCAGAGACGTGCGATAACCTTGATAACGACTGTAACGGAACGGTTGACGACAATCCGGTTGATGCGGGCGGTGCTTGTTCAGAAGGGACAGGAGCATGTCAGTCTGATGGGACGGAAGTCTGTAATTCAGGAGTACTGGAATGTAACGGCGTGCCGGGAGAACCCACGGCTGAAGTATGCAACGGCATTGATGATAACTGTGATGGAAGTGTTGATGAAAACCTGACACAGCCTACTGCGTGCGGAGTAGGTGAGTGTGCCGGCAATACCGGAATAGAGACATGTACAACCGGAGTATGGGGTATTAACACCTGCGATCCGTTTGCAGGCGCTGCTGTGGATGATTCCGTCTGTAACGGTTTGGACGATGACTGCGACGGTCAGACAGACAGCAATGACATAGATTGTGGAGGGGCATGCATACCTCCACCGGTAGGGCAGGAAATAGGCATTCAGGACGTCCTTTATACCAATTTAATAGAAGATGACTGCCGCAACTGTCACCAAAATCCTTTACAGTTCCCGGTTCTGGATGTCTCAATACCTGACCGGCACCATCTCATTTTAGATAACGTCATCCCCGATCCAACAGATGCACCTTTTGGAAACCCGGGGGAATTATATGAATGTTTGACATGCCATGCTGTTGATTCCAGTACCGGCATTTACATTTTTATAGTAGAAAGAAATTGCATTGAATGCCATAATCAAAATCCCTCTGAACTGACTGTTCATCACCGGACTGACCTTGCTCAGGGTACATTACCGCAGGGGCCTGACTGTCAGGCCTGTCATGGGGATATTGTTGATAACAGGGATGATGGCCATTTTATCCCAAACTATGAACCTACTCAGTCAACGCCGAAGCGGAGCGGAGGGACCGGTTTACCGTTCAATAGCCGGGGCGATGGTGCGGGTGCCTGTAATTACTGTCATAACGACGGCTTCTGTCAGACGGGAGGCACCCCTCTTGAATCAAATATGACCACCCACCATAACACGGGATTTGGTTCTGATTCTACAAAATGTGACTGGTGTCATGACTTTTCAGCACCACTTGAATCACAGTTTCGTATCTGTGAGAACTGTCATGGAAGGGATTCACTCCACAACATCCAGACTGACTCAGATGGTGATAATGTAATTAACCCGGGCATTGAACAGCCTTTTTATGGCCATATCGGTAATCCCGATGACTGCTGGGGATGCCATGGCTATGGCGCATCCTTGACAGCGCCTGAGTCCGGTCCGGTAGTTCCGAGTATCAGCAGCGTCAGTGAATCTGTTCTGGCTGAGGGGACTAATACTACAGTCACTCTATCGGGCTCTGCCTTCACGAACATGGATGAGGGGACAGAGTTGACTTCCGCCGTTGTTCTGACAGCGGCAGACGGTTCCTCCGTCACCCTGATACCTGATTCCATCAGTCAGGACTCCATAAGTGTGACCATCCCGGGTACTCTGGGGAAAGGCAACTATAAGTTGAAAACAGCGAAGCTCAATAAGCACAGTAACCCAAGGGTAATAAGTGTGATACCGAATGTAATCATAACGAGTGTGGATTGCAGCAGGAAGAGGGGATTAATGACTGTTACCGGCTCAGGTTTCAGTGAGAAGCCTGAAGGTACCGGTAACTATATTAATGTTGGGGTAAACGGCCAGAAACTTGATATTATCTCATGGACAGATACTCAGATTAAAGCCTCTGTTTCCACATGCTCCAATAATGAAACTGTTACTGTCGACGCACTGTTTGGTTCAGCTACGAGCAGCGACGTTAAACCGCCCAAGCCATGCAGGGGCAAAGGTTGTAATTAATAACTTTTAAAGAAGGAGATTTAGATATGACGAAAAAACTTTGGGCTATAATCCTTTCCTTGATGTTGGCTTTTTCTCTTAGTCTAATCACAGGGTGTCAGAAGGCAAACGAAAAGACAAGAGAAGTCAAGGAAGAAGCTACGGAAACTAAGGTAGAGAATAAAAAAGAGGCGGCAGAAACCGTTAAAAAAGTAACCGTTGAAGAAGTCAAAGAGAAAGCAGTAGAAACCGCTGAAAAGATTGAAGAAGAGGCTGAAGAAAAGCTGAAGGAGCCAGAGCCGCTTATTGAGACTAAAACATTTCCTGCCCCTACTCTAATAACGGAGTCTGATTACAGTGACCCGGGATCCACAGTATCTGTTACTCTGAAATGGAATGCGGTCATAAGCCCTTATGGCAATTCTGTTAAATATTTTGTAAGGATTTATAGTGGTGACGGGTTAATTTATCCATCAGGATGGATTTCAGGCACAAACTGGACGAAAACGATCCCCAGCCCCTGTAATTATTCCTGGAAAGTTAAGGCAAAGGATGATGTTTATCTTCAGGAATCTGAGTGGTCAACTACGGATCAATTTTTAGTTAACACACATTGTTCAGATAATGATGACTGACACGTATTAATATCAATTTATGTGAATTTCGCATCGGTTAACTTCGGCGACACTGGAGCAGGTGATCTAACGCTTCCTGGCACAGGAGATAAAAAAATAAAATTATTCGGCCTATATGAATGCTAGTATCGGTGAATTCACAGATTTAGTTGGTTATGCTACCGACTATATGCTCAGGACAGGGGCATAAGTGGCATCCAACAATTATATAACCTGCTGTTTTTAAAGCTATCTCTCCTATGAAATTATGCTGGCACAGGACTTGCTTTTCAAATATTGGACAAATAGATATTTCATTATTTTTAAGAAAAAGGGATATATATGAAGGGCTGTAATAAATAAGGCCTTCCCTGTTTTAAGTTGAGAAAGGAGAAACAATGGATTTAAAACGTAATTTATTTATCATCTTAATTACAAACATATTTTTGATTTTAAATGGCGCAGCCCTTTCAGCAGAAAAATCAGTTATTGTGGGATTTCACCAGAAGCCCGGACCGTCTGAGAAAGCACTGATCCACGGTGCAAAGGGCATTATTAAACGTACATATAACCTGATCCCTGCTATGGCAGCAAGCCTGTCTGAGGAGGCAGTTGCTCAAATAAGAAAGGACAAAAAGGTTGCTTATGTTGAAGAGGACGGTATTTTTATGGCCGTAGAACCTTTGCCGGGCTATGAGTATATAGATGCGTGGGGGGTACAACACATCGGCGCAGATGTTGCACATGCCAGTGGGAATAAGGGTGCCGGGATTAAGATAGCAGTCATTGATACAGGGATTGATTATAACCATGAAGACCTGGATGATAACTATTCAGGTGGTTATGACTTTGTCTTTAATGACAGTGACCCTTTTGATGACAATCGGTACAGCCACGGTACGCATGTTGCCGGAGTTATCGCTGCAGAGGAAAATGGTATCGGTGTAATAGGTGTAGCACCTGAAGCAGAACTCTATGCAGTTAAGGTATTGGATGGGGGTGGCTTTGGGCTGCTCAGCTGGATTATTGCAGGTATAGAGTGGGCAGTGAATAATCAGATGGATATTATCAATTTAAGCCTGGAAGGGCGGGATTTTCAATCACTTCAGGATGCCTGTGACAGCGCTTATAATGCAGGAGTCCTCCTGGTAGCGGCAGGTGGAAATACATACGGGGGAAGTGTCAGGTATCCGGCAGCGTATGATTCGGTAATAACTGCAACAGGTACCGATTCATTTGATTTTAAGGCATACTTTTCACCTGTGGATCCTGACGTGGAAGTGGCTGCACCGGGTTTAAATATACTCTCCACATGTTCAATGACACAGCAAGATTGTGCTGCCAGCGGGGGTTATCGTTTGTTGAGCGGCACGTCCCAGGCAGCGCCTCATGTGACTGGAACTGCAGCTTTGTTTCTTTCATCTGAATTTCAGGACGTAAGTGGTGATGGAATAATAAACCACGAGGACGTGAGGCAAATGCTCCAGACAACAGCAGTAGATTTAGGGGAGGAAGGGCGAGATACCACATATGGATTTGGACTGGTTAATGCTGCGGCAGCCTTTTACCCTGCAGATGAATTGTCTTTCACTATAAGCAGAACTTCCGGGCATCCTAAAAATGATGTTGAAACGGTACCCATGTCAGGACTTTACGAAATAAAGATAGAGAACCATGGCCTGTCAAAAGTTAAAGTTGATGCTTTTGAAGATGGTATTTATCAGCAGGAACTCTCTTCGTCACATAGTTTTGGTGATAAAAATCAACAAGATATTATTTTTTATATAGATGCCGATGGGACAGATTATGATATCACTTTTACGCCCTTCGGAAAACCCGGAACCTCTGCAAATATATTAATTAACATTGAATAAGGAGAGAAATGGTAAAGGAAATCAAAATAAAATATTTTTTCATATTATTGACATGTATGTTCTTAACTTTTTGTATAGCAGGCATATTACTTGCCACCCCGGAAGTCAGAAAAGATGCCGGGGATAAAGGCGATAAGATTGTAGCCCGGGTAAACGGGCAGCCGATTTATGAAGGCGCTTTAACCCCCTATGTTAAGAGAGAACTGAGAAAGTTTCAGAAATATGGCGCGAAAAGAGATACGACTGCGTTAGAGAAACGCCTGAAGAGACGGGCATTGGATGCAGTAGTTTCTCTGGAGCTTATCAAACAGGAAAGCCAGAAACTTAAGATAAAGGACATGGATGGAAAAGTAGATGAGAAGTTAAAGGAATTGAAGAACAGGTATCAAAGTGAGAGAAAATATAAGGACTTTTTAAAGACAAAAGGACGCACCGAGAGTGACGTGAAAGAGTCCATAAAAAGCAAAATCTATGTTGAAGAATATCTGGAAGTGAAAGGGATTAAAAATCCCAAGGTCCCTGAGGAGGAGATAAGAAAGTATTATGAAAAAAATAAAGAAAGCTTTCGCAGGAAAGAATACTTACAGGTAAGCCATATATTGGTCATGGTGAAGGAGGATGCTAAGGCAGAGGAAAATGAACAGGCGAAGGCAAAGGCTGAAAGGATAAGGAAAGAGATAATAGAAGGCAGGGATTTTGCCGAGACTGCAAAAGAATATTCAGAAGATGGAAAAGCCTCTCAGGGTGGTGACCTTGGATATATAGAAAGAGGATATATGCCCCCGGAATTTGACGAGGTGGCTTTCTCCCTGGAGAAGGGGAAGATTAGTTATATAGTCCAGACAAAGCATGGTTATCACATCATTAAAGTCCTGGACAGGAAACCGGAGGGGATAGCTCCATATGAAGATGTGAGGGATTTTATCGGAAAGTATTTACAGGAAGGGCTGGTCAGGACAAATCGTGCTTCGCACATAAAGGAGCTTAAAAGTAAAGCTGAAATAGAGATTTTATTAAATGAATCTTAACAGGTCAAATAAACGGAGGAAGTAATGAGAACCACGTTATGGAGAAGGGCTTTTTTATTTTTAATAATGCTCTCACTGTCTCTGGCACCTAAGGTTACAGAAGCATGGACAACGGGGGCAGTAGATGCCCCGAAGCTTTTCAGTAACTTTTATTCAAGGGCAATAGCCATTGACGGCAGTGGAAATCCCCATATTGCTTACGGGGAAGACCACCTGTATTATGCATACCATGACGGAAGCAGCTGGAACTATGAGACTGTTGATTCATCCTCCGGTACAGGCCAGTATACCTCAATAGCGATTGATTCATCAGATAATGTCCATATCAGTTATTATGACTGGAGTAACGGGAACCTGATGTATGCAACAAACGCTTCCGGTTCGTGGTCTATATCTACAGTTGACAGCTCAGCAGATGTAGGTGTGAATTCCTCCATAGCGTTAGATGCATTAGATAAAGTTCATATCAGTTATTATGATTGGGATAATGTAAAACTGAAGTATGCTACGAACACAGCCGGCTCATGGGCCATAACTACGGTTGACAGCTCAGCCGATGTAGGGCTGTATTCCTCCATAGCGATGGATTCGTTGGGCAATGCGCATATCAGTTATAATGATTATGATAACGGTGATCTGAAATATACCACGAACGCCTCCGGCTCATGGGTTACCGGGACAGTAGACAGCGCCGGAACAGTAGGTCTTTATACTTCAATAGACATAGACACATCAGGTAACGCGCATATCAGTTATTATGATTGGGATAATGGTGACCTGGAGTATGCCACGAATAGCGGCGTTACTCCGGGGACTGGAAATTGCACAAACACAGACTGGGATTGTGCAACAGTTGACAGTTCCGGAACAGTAGGACTTTATAGCTCCATAGCGATGGACTCATCAGCTAACTTGCATATCGGTTATTACGATAATTCAACGGGTGACCTGAAGTATGCTACGAATAGCGGTGTCACTCCAGGGGCTGGTAACTGCACAAACACAGACTGGGATTGTGAGACAGTGGACAGTACAGGAGCGGTAGGCCTGTATAGCTCCATAGCAATGGACTCATCAGCTAGGGCGCACATCAGTTATTACAATAATTCAACCGGTGAGCTGAAGTATGCCACGAACGCAACTGGCTCGTGGGTTGATGAAGCGGTAGACAACAGCGGCGATGCAGGCTTGCATACATCCATAGCAACAGACTCATTAAATAATATACATATCAGTTATTATGATGATCTCAACGGTGACCTGAAATATGTAACGAACGCAACCGGCTCATGGGTTGCGGAGACAGTGGAGAGGCTTGGTGGAACTGTGGGTAAATATACATCCATAGCCATAGATTCATCAGATAATGTTCATATCAGTTATTATCATAATGCTAACGGTGACCTTAAGTATGCCACGAATGCAACCGGCTCATGGGTTACCGAGACAGTAGACGGTGTTGGCACATATGTAGGCTCATATACCTCCATAGCGATGGACTCATCAGATAATGTTCATATCAGTTATTATGATGGCAACAATGGTGACCTGAAGCATGCCACGAACGCAACCGGTTCATGGGTTACTGAAATGGTAGATGGCAGCGGAGGCGATGTGGGCCTGGATACATCCATAGCGATAGACTCATTAGATAAGATCCATATTAGTTATTATGATTGGGATAACGGTGACCTGAAGTATGCTACGGACTCAACCGGCTCATGGGTTGCCGAGACAGTGGACAGCCAAGGCGATGTGGGCGAAGATACCTCTATAGCAATAGACTCTTTAGGTAATGTCCATATTAGCTATTATAAAGTCAGTCAGTTAAACCTGAAGTATGCCACGAATGCTTCTGGCTCATGGAATATCGATACAGTGGATAACATAGGTGATGTAGGCCTTTATACCTCGATAGCGATGGACTCATCAGATAATGCCCATATTAGTTATTATGATTGGGACAACGGAAACCTGAAGTATGCCACAAATGCAACCGGCTCATGGGTTGATGAAACAGTGGACAGCAGCGGCGATGTAGGCCTTTATAGCTCAATAGTCGTGGACTCCTCAGATAGTGCCCATATAAGTTTTTATGATTATGATAATGGAGACCTGAAGTATGCGACCGATGCAACAATATATACACTTACAGCAAGCAAGGCAGGTGCGGGGAACAGTACTGTAACATCCAGTCCAGGAGGTATTAACTGCGGCGTGGATTGCTCTCAGGATTATATCAGCGGTACAATGGTTACCCTGACACCGACACCTGATGCCGGCTCTACGTTCTCAGGCTGGAGCGGGGACCCGGACTGTTCCGATGGTGTAGTAACCGTGGATGCCGACAAGACCTGCACCGCTACATTTGATCTCCAGAATAATTATACCCTGACTGTCACTAAGACAGGCACGGGGATCGGCACCGTGACCTCAAGTCCCTCGGGTATTGACTGCGGAGCGGACTGCTCTGAAGATTATATCAGCGGTACAATGGTTACCCTGACACCGACACATGATACAGGCTCTACGTTCTCAGGCTGGAGCGGGGACCCGGACTGTTCCGATGGTGTTGTGACCATGGATGCCGGTAAGACCTGTACCGCTACATTTAATCTCCAGAGTTTTGCCCTTTCAGTGGGCAAAGCAGGAAGCTGCTCTGAGCTGGTAACCTCCAGTCCTACGGGTATCGACTGTGGAGCGGATTGCTCGGAAGATTACACATATGGAACAGTAGTAACGCTCACAACAACATCATCAATAGGATGTAATTTTGACAGCTGGACAGACTGCGACTCGGCTGCCGGTAACGTTTGTACGATGACTATGGATGCAAGCAAGAGCGTGACAGCCAACTTTACCGCTCAATATCTGCTTACAACATATATAAGCCCTGCCGGTGCAGGGAGCGTGAGCCCTGACTGTTCAGCGGGGTGCTGGTATGACAGCGGGACAATAGTCATTTTAACGGCCACAGCTAACACCGGTTATGAATTTGATTATTGGACAGACTGCGACTCGCCCTCTGGCAATGTGTGCACATTGACGATGGATACAGATGAAAACGTAACTGCAACATTTCTGCAATGTCCTGCTCCTGTAAGGATATTGGGTGATCCTACTGATTATTATTCGCTCCAAGATGCATATGATTCAGCACAGCATGGTGATGCCATTCAGAGTCAGGCTCAGGTATTTACTGAAAGCCTGGACATTGCCGACCTTAGCGATAAATCAATAACTATCGAAGGTGGATATGATTGTACTTATTCAGCAATTACAGGAAATACAACCCTGAACGGTGATATAACAATTAGTAATGGAACAGTTACTATTGACAGCGGATCATTTGATGTTCAGTAGGAGAATGAAATGGCTAAATATTTGTTTACATCTGAAATGGATAAAGAGCTTCTGTATACATATTCAATAAATACAGACAATAAGCCCCGGTTGATTAATCTTGCCAAAAAATTCAATATGCCAAGATGGGCTCTCTATCAAAGAGCTTTGAAAATTGGCGCTGTCAAGTCATCTCATCAGAAAATAAAGTGGGGAGAAGAGGAGATTAAGATACTTGAACATAATGCTCAATATGTCCCCCAGACTATAAAGAAGAGACTTGAAAAAGCGGGATATCATAGAAGCATAGCAAGTATTGTATTGAAGAGAAAAAGAATGAGACTTTTATCAAATCTTGAAGGGATGTCTGCGTGTTTATGTGCTGAATTTCTTGGTGTCAGCCTCCACATGGTACTTAATCACATTAAGGCGGGTTTGTTAAGGGCGGAAATAATTAGATATGATCGGCAAGGCAAAGTTAATTATTATGTCCGGGAAAAAAACCTCAGAAAGTTTATCATTAATAATCCGGATTTAATAGACCTTCGTAAGATAGAAAAATATTATTTCATTGAATTGCTTGCAAATGGGAAAGTACATTAATGCTATTTCAACATTAATAACCGTCTTGAATAATGATATTCCTGCACTATATTTATCCCAGCATTCAACAGTTTCCGGAACACTCTTAAAATAATCGAAAAAGTGTCTAAGAGGGTACTGCATCTTTAAGTCCCGGTGTCGGGGACTATGACATGTCCTGAATCTCATTTATGGACAGACCTGCTAACTATATGGATTGAAAAAGCATATATGATATTAAGAACATTATTATTAATACAGTAAGACTAATAAAATAAGAAAGTACTTTTTTCATTCCCTCCCCCAGTTCTTATCTGTTTACGTATAGATGTTTTAAAATTGAATGCAAATGTTATACCAGTGCCATTCAGTTAAATGGGAACCTGTTAAAAACAATTAGTTATGTAATTGAGGGATGCGGTTTTTCAGTTTTTTTTGAAAGGGACTCAGTCATATTACCAGACAGATTTGGTAATTACACCATATCTATTATGGTATGCAAACCTCCATTTACTCTAATTATATGATTTTATTGTATTTTTCAAGTTTGGAATATTATTTGCTTCTTTATGTAATGAGGAAAATTGAAATGAAAAATAAATTATATTTATGGTTACTGATACCTGTGTTTCTGTTTTTCAGTGCCTGCTCATCCTCGTGGTCACCTTCTGATGAACAGGCTGTGAAACTTGTAAAAGAGTATTATCTTTTTGCCCACCATGGGAAAAAAGTTAAAGCCGAAGTAGTGAAACGGGGAGAGTTCATAGAAAAGTGTGAATGCTATCCAATAAAATTCAAACTGATTTTTTCAAGAAGAAACAATAATATGACATTTTATTTTTATAAAAATAAGTCCGGGAAGGCGGCAGTAAGGAAGTTTATGAGATAAAGATATTTTGTAACTACTATGGGCTCCCCCTTTGGCAAAGGGGGATTAAGGGGGATTTTCAAATAATATATTCACTGCTGTCCAAAACAATATAAAGTTTTTATAAGCATCCTTCTAAAACAAGCCTTCTGGACAGGTTAATCCACAATTTCAAAATCAGGTTACCTTCCTATTTTTATTCTGGTGTCCATTATGCTGTCCAACTATGAGCGAGTTTAAGAGAAAGTTGTTCTGCATCGGGCACTATCGCCGGTGTAAATGCAATTATAACCACTGCAAATGATTTTTGTTGGGGCATGCTGCAGCGTGCCCCTGCTATTTTATACCGAATTTCTTTATCTGATATCTGAGAGTGTCGTAGCTTAAATTCAGAAGCTTTGCTGCAAGCGTCCTGTTATTTCCTGCTTTTTCGAGCGCCTGAAGGATCAGGTCTTTCTCTACTTCATCAAGGGATATACCTGCTTCAGGCAGTATGAATTTACTGTCTGAAGCCTGGCCTGGTTTCAATGTAGCTATTGTTTGGTCAATCAACCACTTCGGCAGATGTTCAGGCAGTATTACTTTAGTATTCTCAAGCACTACAAGCCTCTCCACAAGATTCCTTAACTCCCTTATATTCCCCGGCCAGTTGTAGTCAAGTAACAATTTTACAGACTCAGGGGAGAAGTCTTTAATTTTCTTTTTGTTATATTTTGTAGCAAAGTGATGAAGAAAATGTTTGGCCAGCAGGGGTATATCTTCCTGTCTCTCTCTGAGCGGTACAACGTGCAGATAAAAGGTGCTCAATCTGAAGAACAAATCCTGCCGGAATTCACCGAGATTCACCGCCTCCGAGAGGTTCCTGTTGGTAGTAGCTATTACAGTTAAGTCCACGAGAATATCATCTTTCCCCCCGATACGTCTTATTGTCCTTTCCTCCAGCACTCTCAATAATTTGCTCTGGAGATCTGTCTTCATATCGCCTATTTCATCAAGGAGGATTGTACCTCCATCTGCCATTTCAAAGAGGCCTTTTTTATCGGATTTTGCGTCAGTGAATGCACCTTTATCATGACCGAACAATTCGCTATCAAGTATGGACTCGGGCATGGCAGCGCAGTTGATCCAGATAAACGGCGCATACCCTGATTCAGAAGAGCCATACATCAGGTTATGGATGTTTCTTGCCACTACTTCCTTGCCTGTTCCACTCTCTCCTGTGACAAGAATAGAGGAAACATGGGCCTGAGCAATCTTTTCCATATTTACAATTAATTCACTTATAGCACCTGATTCTCCGATTAAATTCCTTTCAAAATTTTCAGAACACGCCTTTCTCAGATAGTCCACTTCCTGTTTGAGGTTTGCTTTTTCAATAGTACTATTTATAATAATCTTTACTTCATCCGTATTAAAGGGTTTGGTCAGGTAATCAACAGCACCCATTTTCATGGCCTTAACAGCCGTCTCTGCACTATCATCAGCAGTAAGCATTATTATCTGTGTACTTAACCCCTCGCTGACCATCTCCTGGAGTATATCCATGCCATTTCTCTCGGGAAGGGTTATATCCAGCAGCACTACATCCGGCGATTTTGACCGGACCTTATTAGTAATGTCAGATGTCTCTGACTCAGAGTACACCTCATAACCATCATTCTTCAATACTCTGGAAAGTGTCGAGAGAATAAGATAGTCATCATCAATAATAAATACCTTTCCCTTACTTTTCATACTTGCTGCTCCTTTTCCACTTGAATAACAGGCAGGCTTATATAAAATACAGCTCCTCCATCAGGTTTATTTTCAAAACATATTTCACCCCCATGCTGGTGAATAATTCTTTTCGTAATCGCTAATCCCAGTCCAGTCCCTTTTGACTTGGTTGTAAAGAACGGCTTGAAGATTCTATCCGCTACTTTTTTGTCTATTCCTTTACCAGTATCAGCTATCTCTATATTAATAGTATTTACCTCTTCATCATAAAATGTCTTGATACTTATTTCCCCCCCATTGTGCATGGCTTCGTTCGCATTAAGCAGCATATTAACAAATACCTGCCGCAGTTGCAGCCGGTCAGTCATAGTTTCAGGAAGGTTTTGACTGAAATTTTTCACAATATTTATTTCCCCATTATTATTCGAGGAGAGAGAAGGCTCTATCTGTGAAAAACCAATGGCGTTGTCAAGGATTTCATTTATATTTGTAGCAAAGAGCTGGAGATCCGGCGGCCTGGCAAAATTGAGGAGACTCTTCAGCAATAATTCTATTCTTCTAATCTCATCAACAGCTTTATATATATTGTCTTTGTCTTCTTCAGAAATGTTTGGTTCGTCTATAAGTAGTTCTACTGATATTTTGATACCTGCAAGGGAGTTTTTAATTTCATGGACCAGTCCGGCTGCCCATTCACCAACCATCTTCATCTGTGCTGCCCTTTTTAAAGTATCCTCAATATTTTTACGTTCGGTGATGTCTCTTACCACATGGATCAATCCCGTCAGCCGGTTATTGATATCAACCTGGGGCATGGCCCTTACTTCAAGAAATCTCTTCAGGTGCGGCTCAAATAATTCAAAAGAACCAGGTTTCCCGGTTTGGTAACACTCGCAGCTGGGGCACCCTTCCGG